>JAITAI010000050.1 GCA_031284195.1 Treponema sp. | reverse complement strand
CCCCGCTTTCCCGGTGATAGGCGTATATACGCCACCCTTTGTTTTGCTTTTTCCCCCCATCGGTCCAAAACCCGGCTATTTCAAGACCATCATAGTGGGTCTTTTTCAGTTTTATCCGGTATTTCGTTGCTTTGAGTACCCTTAAGACCTTGGTAATGCTGATGCTCAAGACGGCGCCGATTCCCCGGACGAGCATGATTTTGACCATGTTGACTATCCATGAATGGCATCACCGAGAGGTTATCTCATGTTCGCCGATAAACTGGCGTCCGCCATGAGTACAGAGATACTTTTGTTTACCATTGTGTTTTTTCCCGTTTTTGGATATATTAAGGTTCCAGCAACGGGGCATGTGATTGCTATGGTGATTTGCATGACCCATAGTATCCTCTGGTGTCTTTGTCCACTCCTTCATACTTTATAGATCACCACCCGGTGTTTCTTATGAAAATAGCTTCGTAATACCCTTTACCGCGCAGGAGGCCCTGGGGGAAGCGGGGAAATTTTTTCGTACTCAGAGACTTCCGCATGATAAGCGGAACGCTCTAGCCTATCACGACACTAGTGGAGGGTATACCGGAAATATGCGGCCTTATACGAGGTCGTGTGGCCGTTATACCGTCGATATGGAACGTCAAAGCGACTTACTCGGCAGCGTACCGCAGACCTTCGCCGGTATACCCGCTAGAATCTACCGTATATTGCCGATACTAGCGGTATACGGTCGATGCTATAATCCTGTATAGGATTGGCTCACTTTTTACCGCAAGAAGGTGTTTTTGTTCAGACTATATCCCCACCCAGGACGGGACTTTTCTTGCATGGGCCCACAATGTAATCGCCTATGCTACCCAGCATTTCGCCGCATGGAACATTCCAGACCATCAAATCGCCGTAACTTCCCTTTTGTCGGCCTTTGAAACTGCTTTTGAGGCATGCCAGAATCAAACTGGATACCTCAAAGAAAAACGAGGCCCGAAAAAACTGGAAAAAGAACTGCGAGTCTAGAATAAGGTATATCTGTTGTATAATCCCCCAGTTACTGACGATGCCCGGAAGGCAATGAGGCTTCCCGTTTACAGCGGAACCTGTCATCCGGTACCGAAGCCAACCACTCCCTGAGCCGCTCCCGGATACCGGAACCCGGCGGATTATCAATATCTATTGCAAGGACGATGGGGCTTCCCACCGGGGTTAGCGGCATTTAGATTAAATGGGCTAAACTTAAAGAAACCTCCAGGGAGATTGCTGAACTGGTCAATTCCACCTTTGACACCAATCCGCCGTTTGAACTGACCTTTGAAGAGCATGAACGAGGGGAAAAGGTGTATCTGTGCGGTTGGTGGGAAATCAAGCTGGAGGGGGGAAAGGCCCCGGGGGAATATTGAAGAAGTTATTATACCGTAAATACAAAAGCGAATCCCTGGGTTATCCATAGGGCAGGATTATTGTTACATAGGACATAAAATACAGCACAACAGATGGAAGGTTATGCAAAATTTTTACGACATCCCCTTGATCGTGAAAGCATAATGTGGTATAATAAATATAGGAAAAAGAACGGAAGATGTTCGTACACGGTAGTACCTGTGTCGCTGCTTCGTAAAAAAGAGCTTATGCTATGAGTAGAATAATAAAAATGAGATTGACATTATCTTTATTACTCTTTCTGGTTATTTCATCTGTTGTGTCGACACAAGAACGTAAGCGAGGAATTTATATTGACCTTGGTTTAGGATTTGGCGGTGTTAGTTATTTTGGGGGTGATACAAAAAAAATAGCAGATGACTTTAAAAGCACTGCTGATATTCATATGACCATTGACCTGAGTCTGTTTACGATAGGGTGGGCATTAACTCAGAATGTCTATCTTGTTGGAACTCTTGCCGGCGTTGGTGATAGATATTTGGATTCACAAAAAAATCAAAGCCAAATATCTATTGCTATGTATGGCATCGGTACAAGATATTACCCTTTACCAAGCAAAAAACATCTGCAACTTGGGCTGGATGTAGGTGCAAGCTATATGGGAGTTTTGTATAACAAGAAAACTTCTAATTCAGACTTTGGGTTTAGTGCAAGAACTTCCATAGGGTGGGATTTTGACTCAACAATGACGGGATTTGCGGCAATTTTGGGTGGCGACTTAATGCTAAATGCCATTGAAGGTGATACAAGTTTGTCCTATGCATTGTTCTTCAAACTTTTATTCAAATAGAATCTGTGTCAATTATGGAACAGCATTTCAATTATGATACTTTGATGGCATATTGCAAGGAAGATTCGGTGCCATAAGCCAAAACATATCCGGTCTTATCCCAGAGGATGATATCTAGTATTATCGCGTTGTCAACAGACAATTCACTTTAAACGTAAAATCCCTTAAGGTTACACAAAAACTAATGCTATCAGTTCCGTAGCAGCCTTGGAATATATGCAGCGATGCCCGGCAAGGGGTATACCCTTTGCCGTCCCATTGATAAGGAGCAGGGTATAGGATGTGGGATATACTCTAAGGACGGTTTCGCTCTTGAGAAACCCGAATTGTTCTAGTGGCAGGGAATTATGGGGACAGAGGTGGATGATCCTTCCCGCGCCGGTTTGCGGGCTTTCCTGTAATACCCCCTGCACTAACCGGATAAGGGGAGCCGCGGCAAAGACCCGGTAATGGCTTTCACCCAAAAGACCCACATTGGCGTAAGGGTCCGCGAGGGAGAGGATCTTCACCCCCAAAGCAAAAGCCTCCTGGATATACGCCTTTATACCGGCGCTGATGGTCTCAAGCCCTTGACGCACCGCTGCTTGTTCTTTTCCAAGCCAGCGGTAAAACAGTTTCGGCTCTACCAGAGAAGCCAATACCGAATAGGGGCCGTTTACCTTGAGGAGGGCGGTCTTTCCTGGATCCTTTTTTTGTATAGCCTCAAATACATCCCTAACCGGAGCAGCTTCTGTTATCTGAGGAAGATCGTAAAGTTCAGAGGGATGCGTATAACGGTATTGAGGGGTAATAAAACCCTGGGGAGTTTGTGAGCAAGCAGCCCCCAGCGCCAGCGCCTCAGTAAAAAAACCTTCTGGATAGGCGGCGATACCAGGATCATCCCCCTGGTTCGCGAGATGGCCTGCACAATAGGCATTCAGTTCTTTCTGGTGTATACGGTTCATGGCATCAAAAACGCAAATACGTGATGAAGGTCCGCTCAAAATCCTTATCATTAACCAGTTCAACCTGGTCGACCCTCTTGACCAGTTCCATCATTTTGGAACGGAAACCGGTATTCATAAGAAAGGCAATACCCCCCGTAAGGGAACTGTTACCCAGGAAGACCAGTTTTCCCGCAAATTCAGACGGGAGGAGGCCGATACTGAAGAGGTTTGCTGCTTTTAGGTGATATCCGAAGGACCCGGCGATTTCCACCGAGGCTATATCCTCAGCCTTCATACTAAAGCGGGCCAGGAGCATCTCGATACCGCAGCGTATGGCCCCTTTGGCCAACTGAATCTGCCTAATATCCCGCTGGGCCAAGTATACCTTTTCGGTAATGAAAAAAGCGCTTTTGCCATCCTGTTGGCCCATACATTTGCCTAAGGTTTCGTGGTAAGCCCCGGTTTCCGGAGGGACAAAACGGCCGTTTTTCCCGATGACCCCTTCCCGGAGGAGTTCTCCGGTGATGTCCAGGAGGCCGCTGCCGCAGATCCCTACCGGCGGATCATCCCCAGAGGCGCTGCCCCCTATAAGCTCATAAGCAGGGACGCCCTTATGCACAGAGAAGGACGCTATTGCTCCCCGGCTTGCCCGCATACCGCAGCTAATGTTCATCCCTTCAAAGGCCGGGCCTGCGGCAGTGGAAGTTGCGGCCAGGCTCCCGTCCTTGGCAAGGACCATTTCTCCATTGGTACCGATGTCGATGAACAAGGTGGACCCCTGCTTTTCATCAAGTCCAGAGGCCAGGATGCCGGAGCTAATATCCGCTCCCACAAAGGCAGAGATGATGGGGGGAAGCCAGATGAGGCCAAAGGGGGAAATGCCCAGCTTTTCTGCAGATACATGATGGCCGCCAAAAAGTTTCGGCTTATAGGGAAACTGCCCCAAGGAAACCGGGTCTACCCCACAGGCCAGGTGCAACATGGTGGTGTTTCCTGAATATACCACCTCATAAATACGCTCCCGCCTTACCCGGTTTGTCGTTGTAAGGGTGCGGATCATCTGTTCCAGGGCCTCCAAAAAGACCCGGTGCAGAACAGAAAGCCCCTCCCCTTGGGAGGCGAAGTGTATGCGTCCCAACACATCTTGAGCATAGGCCGCCTGGGGGTTCAATACCGACTCAACGGCAATGGTTTTACCCCTCTGTAAATCCACCAGAGCGGTTACAAGCGTCGTGGTTCCAATGTCCACTGCTAGGCCGTACTGTTCTGCAGTCGTGTCCCCTCCTTCCGCTCCCAGGAATGTTTCACCGCCGTAAACCAGGGTTTTTCCGTCCAGGAAGCGCTTACTGATGTAGGGCTGCTTTTCATAGGTAAAGTCCGATCCCCTACTTAGGATCTGAAGACTTTGGTTCTCTCCTGTATAGTCTGGGATGCTTACCGTCAGATCCTTTTCCACCGGCGTTTGACAGGCCAGAACCGAACACGCCCCTGTATGGACCCGGCATTTACCACAGGAACCTATGGCGTTACAGGGTGATTCAATCATTACCCCGGCACGCCGAGCCGCTTCAAGAATCGTAAGGCCCTGTTCAACGAGGATGCTTTTCTTTTCATGAACAAAAAAGACTTTCGGCATAGTTAATTCGGTGTCCCCCATAGGGGCTTCATGGGGCCCATCCCTGACCCAGGGCACGGTTCCCAGGATCCCATCATAGGAAGGACTGTTTTGTGATACCTGAAGTTTCCTGTGGTTGATACGTTCAAGCTGAAGTCCTTTGCTATATCCTGAGTGAACAGGTTTCCCTGCAGCCACGCCTTACTCAGGGATTTGTCTAACATACTATACTCCTTATGTAGTGATTCCCACCGCGTTAACCTGCCTTCCCATAGGCGTCTATAAAGCAAGGGTGTATGCTTCCCGGTGAAGAAAAGGAGACGTACATCCATAATCGCTTGAGCCCACAGACAAGCATCACCGGTTCCTCCTTTCCAGGGCCTATCCCCTATGCTTGACCGCTTCTGTAAAGGCCCGGATATTCTCGAGGGGCGTTGAAGTGGAAAGTCCACAGGCAGGCGCTATGATGTCGATGTGCTTTTTCAGTAGGGCCTCAGCTCGAGCCTGCACGGTTTCCGGAGTCCCTGATTGGAGCAGATAGGTACTGAGGTTTCCCATGGTGGTAAGGGTTTCCTGTTCTGCTTTCAGCGCCCCGAGGTTCACCATGGCGTCCACACTAAGGGCGTCTCCCCGTAGCTTAAAAAGATGTTCTTTTACCCTGCGGATATCCCCGCAGATATGGATGATAACCGGGACCTTCATGCCATGCAGGGCGTCCACAAGACGATTAAGTCTGGGGAGGGCATATTCCTCAAAGAGCTTAGGCCCGAGAATTGCACCGGTGGCAGTGGGGTCTGCAATAGCGATCACCCTTGCGCCGTTATCTGCCAAAAGCCGGGCCCACTGCATAAGCTCATCAGTAACCAGGTTCAAGAAACGATGAGCTTCCTCTTTATTCCGGTGGAGTTCCTTGAGAAAGGTCATGGGATCTACCAGGGAAGCGGCAGTGCTGAGCGGGCCTGTAATACTGCCTATCACCGGAATATCGGGATATTTTTTGGAAAGGCTGCTGACTGCTTCCAGGACCACAGCGGCCCGTTTAGTTTTTTCAATGGCCCTTTTCGGCGCAAAAGCCCTCTCCTGTACCGAGGAGAAGGCTTCCTGCTGTATCTTGGGCTCACAGGTAAGGGAGCCGTAATCAACAGTGCTGCCGAGGGCCTCTGCTTCAATGGTCATACAAAAGGGAAGTCCGAAATTGTCAAAGCCCGTTTTTTCATAAACATCCCAGGCCAGATCCGCCATAAGGGGTCCCTGGTGGTGGGCCCCAGGCAGGGTATGACCGGTCTTTTCCATCACCTCCACCACTGCGGCGTTCATCATGCCTCCAGGACAGATAAGAGGGGGCCGATCCGTTCCCTGTTTGTTAAAGGTACGGAAGAGCCGCTCCTTGGGTGAGAATATATCCCCCATTATACCACCGCACCAACCAGGCTTTTGCACAGCCGCACCGCTTCAGTGGCATTTCTTGCATAGCCGTCAGCGCCGATGCGATCGGCAAAGGCTTGAGAAATTGGCCCTCCACCCACGGCCACTTTGACGGTATCCCGGATCCCCTCTTTCACTAGGATCCGGATCACTTCCTCCATAGCATCCATGGTGGTGGTCATCAGCGATGAAAGGAGGATGAGTTCCGCCTGGGTTTCAATCGCCTTATCCACAAAGGTTTGAGGCGGTACATCCCGGCCCAGATCAATCAGGTCAAACCCGGAAGAATCCAGCATGATCTTGACCAGATTTTTACCAATGTCATGGGTGTCCCCTTCAATAACCCCGATGACGCCGCGGTAGCGTACTGCGGTGTTATCCTGCTTCAAGTGGGGTTTAAGTACCCCTATCCCCGCGTTCATGGCATCGGAACAGATGATAAGTTCTGGGACAAAGTATTCCTCTTCCTCAAAGAGCTGCCCCGCCCGTTCCATACCTTTGGCAAGGCCCTTATCAATGGCCTCGTAAGCATCCACCTTTTCCGCTACAGCCTGTTTTGCATACCCAACCGCGGCTTCTTCGTCCATATCTACCACGGCGTCCGACAGCTTTTTATACAATGTTTCACTCATAAAAACTCCTTAGGACCTGCACCGGTCCTTACATCACTTTAGGCAGTTCAGGTAACCCTTACCGTGCCGCTACTGCGGCGCTGAGCAGGTCCTCTGCGAGGGTGAGTCCCCCGGAAAAGCCCGTATACCCCCGGTTCAGCACTGCCCGGTTTGCCACGGGGAAACTCACCGAAAGATGGGGAGCGCCGATTTTAAGGGCCAGGTCCCGTTCCAGGGAAGAGCCCACCACAAAGGCCGGGGAAAGACTATCCACATACAGATCGGTCTCCCTTTTGGGGTAGAGCCCCAGGAGGTATCTACCGGCTTCGCTGGCGTTGGTATCGAATACCGTCAAGGGCTTTTGCCCTGTCGGGCTAATGAGTTTTTCTGCAAAGGCGGTCTGCTGTTCCTTATTGAGCATATCCGTAAATTGGGTCAACACTGGGATCCAGCCCAGGTCGTCGTAGAGGAACCGGGTTACCCCTACAGCGTAATTCACATCGGCAATTACCACTGCGTAGCGCTGCAGATCCGCATCAAAATAGAGATCCACCAAGGGCTCCAAATAACGGTAGAATTTTCTGTTTTCCCTTTCGATAATGGCCTCTACATCCACCTCCAGATTAAGGGCAGCCCTGGTTTCCCGAAGGAGTCTTGCGCTAGCCACTGCCCCAATAGGCAGGGACAAGGAAATATAGGGTATGCCGAAACGTTCCTGGTAGCATTTTGCGGTCTCTATACCGTACAAATCAGAGACTACAATAGTCAGTTCCGCGGAACCTGAGTCACGAAGGGACTCCAGGGAATCATCAACGGTGAAGAAGGTGTTGACCTCAAGATCGAGCAGTTCCAAAGTTCTGCGGACTCCCTCCAGGTTTCCCCGCCAAAAACTGTCCATATAGGGTACGATACCGAGGACATTGACCCGGCCTTTCTTGGTTTCCACCGGCTTCCGCACATACTGACTGACAATGGCAGACATCACCAGGTCATACCCGTAATAGGAATTACCCTTGAAACCGCCGGTACGGGCAAACACCAATTCCGCATCAGGGTGTTTGTGTTCCCCTTGGATTTCCTGAACCACTGCCTGCACATCGTCCCCTATCATTTCGGTAACACAACTGGTGATAACCACAAAGAGACGGCCTTCCATTATATCCAAGGTGTGACGGATCTCCCGAATAAGGCGGTCGGAACCGCCGAAGATCACTTCCCGTTCCCCTACGTTAGAACTGGGAACCGCCAACCCTCCGCAGTATCCGCCTACCTGTAAGCCTGAACCGCCGTTTTGTCCCCAGGCGATACTCCCCGCGCAGCCTCCTGCGGCGTGAAGCACCGGAATAGTCTCTGGCAGAGCTTCCAAGGTGGAAAGGGCCCCTCCAAAGGAACAGAAATACCGGGGTCGTTCAATATAGCTGTGTTCCATAACTTTTTGGGATACTTCACCCATTCTGGGTACCCCCTTTTATATACGTGAAAGGATCTTCCCCATACCAAGTTTCCCGGTAGGGCAGCCGGACATAGGCGCGCAAGTTCCGGGCAAACGCCGGATTGGAAAGCTGACGGTAGAGCCTTCGGGCGAGCTCAAAGGCCCCCCGATAGCCGATGTAGGAAAGTCCGGTGTTGTAGATCACATGGGAGGGAATACCGAGTTTAGCTGCGGTCGAATTCCCGTTCCAATGCCCCAGGAAGAGATCCGGTTTGAGTTTTCTAAGCAGATTCGCCTCTTCGTAAGGTTGACAGTTGGCAATATTAAAGGCCATATCTCCTGCGGCGTGGTGCAGTTTCTCATATTCCTGATTGGCAAATTCGTCATGATGGAAAGAACGGACCCCTACAATTGTAAATCCCAGTTCCACAAGCAGCGCTGCGGTTGCCAAGGCCCGGAATTCACCGGCATTGACAAAAACCTTTTTCCCCTCAAAAAGATTCCGGTACTTGACCAGGGCTTCATTGAGCCGGGTGTTCTCATGAGCTATCAGCCGTTCTGCTATAGCTTCTTTATGGAAGAACCGGGCCACGTCCCGCAGCCATGCATTGGTATTTTCAATGCCAATGGGCATAGTCTTCAGAATAAAAGGAATCTGGTATTCTTTCTCAAAAAATTTGAGAAAATAGTCATCATGGGTAGGGCAGGTGCTGATATTGAGGGCAGCGTATTTAATGCGGTACATGGTTTCAGGGTTCGCAAATACGGGAAACACATTTACCTGATACCCTAGGCCATTCAAAAGGCGGGTTAATTCATCTTCATCCACCTTACCCATAGAGGATACGTTAAAAAGGTTCACCCTGTTTTTCTTAAGCGTTTCGATCTTGAACCCTTCAAGCTCCTCTTCCAGGATCTGTTTTTGATACTCCGGATCATCTAGCATGGTTCCGGCAAGGCCGTGGTAAACCGCATCATAAGCAGTGGCCCAGATCTTGGTCTTGAACCCTTCGCAGTGTACAGGGATGATCCGGGCGCTTACCAACGGTTGTACCTGGGTAATAACCCCGTCCACATCATCTCCGGTGATTCCCGGGACACAGCTTGCGACTACGGTGATGGTTTTTGGCCGGTACACCTTATCCGCTTCAATAATTGCCCGCCTGAGCTTGTCTTCGCCGCCGCCTATGACATCGGCCTCGTTCATGGCAGTGGAAATCCAGATGCCGTCCTTAACCGTACCGAAACGGGCAGCGTTCCCTGAACGGGTGTTGGCGTTCTGGGAATGGGAACAAACCCCGCATCCTACCGCACCATGGAGCAGGTTTACGTTATCCGGTAAGCTGTTCAGCATGGCGATTCCCGGCAGCATGAGACAAATACTGCCTTGGGTAAATTCCCGCTCTCCGTCGCTCATACATCCGCAGCGGGTATGATTTTTTATACCGCAAAGGGTGCCGCCATAGGCGATACAGGCATGAAGCCGGTCCTCCCGTTTAGGCGCAACCTTGGTGGGTAAACTACTCATCTTTTCCTCCTCACTCTGGAGACTTTTCCCTATCTTGCGTTTTTGAAAAAGCCTCTCCTCTCCTTAAGTATTTGGGGTGGTTCCGCAAGGTCAGATGGGGAACCGCCCCATGGTTCGGTTTCTTGAAAAGGGCGATTCCCCTTTCTCCTTAAAAAAACACCTGTTTTCTCCCTATCCGGGTCATGGCTCTGATATTATCCGCCGGAGTTGCCGGGGGAATATCACAGCCCGGCATCAGCACATACCCTGGCCCTTCCCCTGCACAGGCGATACATTCTGTCGCTGCCTTTGCCACCCCTTCGGGACTTTCACGCTGCATAACATTGACCGGATTCAAATTCCCTGCAAAGGCGACTTTACCGTGAAAAGTTTCCCGGCATTTTTTAAGACTCACCTTGTAATCCACCGAAATCAGTTCCGCACCGATGTGGGTGAGCAAATCCAGGCGGTTTTCGATGTTACCGCAGATATGCAGGGAGGTTCGGATGTTCTTTTTACCCAGGGCGGTAAATACTTTTTTGAACATAGGCACCGCAAAGGTTTCAAAATGCTTTCGGGAGATCATATCCCCGGAAGTGGTAGGCTCCGCAAGGAGGATGAAATCAACCCCGTTTTCAATGTAAAGCTCCACGTATTTCAAGTACAGCGCAACGGTAAAGTCCAGTATACGATGTACCGACGGAGGATCCCGGTACATATCCCGCATCAGGTTTTCCGCCCCGTAGAGCAGGCCCGCCAAGGTAAAGGGCCCCCAGCGGGTCAGGGCAACATAGGTTTCACCTTGTACCTTCTTTGCGAGAAGCTGAGTTATGGTAAGGAGGGTCCGCACCCGTTCATCATCCCCCAGGTTTTCTATATGAATATGATCCACGTCGGAGGGTTTCTTGATCAGGGTTTCGATTACATCCGGGGTACCCTTAGCACGGAATTTAATCTTACCCCCAATGGCCCCGATGACGATGTTGTTATACCCCGACATAGCCCAGACAATATCCGAATCCACCTCCCTATAGGCCCGGTACAGCACCTCCGCCACGGTTTCCGCTGGGGAGGTCAAGGCCTTCTCCAGGGACAAGCCGTTACTGTTAAGCGCCCAGGCTCCCCCGGACATGAGGGTCGCGGGTAAACGGGGGGTTGGTTTTAATTCCAGCGCCTGCTGAATCAACTCTCTTGCATGCATGCAGTTTGCCTCCTTTACTGGACTTGTTCGAGAGCCCGGTCGGTTCTCGAACAAGGCTCCAAAAAAATGCGGATCCTTTGACGAAATCCACGTCTTTTACCGACAGCTTGCCGTCTTTTGTCAGCGGCTTGTCGTCCTTTGTCGGCGACTCACCGTCTTTTATCTGCGGCTTACCGTCTTTTGCCGACAACTCACCGTCTTTTGTCAGCGGCTTCCCGTCTTTTATCAGCGATTCATCATCTTTTACCGGCGGCTCACTGCCTTTTGTCAGCGATTCACCGTCTTTTGTCAACGGCTTGCCGTCTTTTACCGGTAGCTCACCTTCTTTTGCTGGTGACTCACTGTCTTTTACCGACAATTCACTATCTTTTACTGACGACTTACCGTCTTTTCCCGGTGATTAACCGTCTTTTGCCAGCGGCTTGCCGTCTTTTGCCGACAACTCACCGTCTTTTCCCGGCAGCTTACTGTCTTTTGTCAGCGATTCACCGTCTTTTCCCAGCGGCTTGTCGTCTTTTGTCAGCGACTCACCTTCTTTTGCCGACGATTCACTATCTTTTACTGGCGACTTGTCGTCTTTTCCCGGCAGCTCACTGTCTTTTGTCAGCGGCTTGCCGTCTTTTGCCGACAGTTCACCGTCTTTTGCTGGTGACTCACTGTCTTTTACCGACGATTCACTATCTTTTACTGGCGACTTGCCGTCTTTTCCCGGTGATTAACCGTCTTTTGCCAGCGGCTTGTCGTCCTTTGTCGGCGGCTCACCGTCTTTTGTTAGCGATTCACCGTCTTTTATCTGCGGCTTGCCGTCTTTTCCCGGCGGCTCACCGTTCTTTACCGGCGGTTGTTAGCAAACCTTTGGTTCGAAGGAAACTGACGTTTCCGAACAACTTTACCGTTTCCAGCGGAGCAAATACCGCTGGAGTTTATTGAAAAAAAACACCATCACCGTAACTACCATGCCGATGACCAGAACCCCCAGGATGATCCGGGTATAATCCCCTAGATCTGAAAAGTTCTTCACATAATAACCCAGGCCGCTACGGGCGCCGATCATTTCCGCAGAAGTAAGCAGGATGAACGAAACGCTAAGCCCCTGGTTACAGCCGATAAATATTTGAGGCATGGAAGCGGGTAATATGATGTGAAAGAGCAAGGATACCCGGTTTAAGTTGAGGGACCGGGCGGAATCAAGGATCTGTTTTTCTACATGGAACACTCCACTCATGGTACCTGCCAGGGCCGGCCAAAAAGAAGCCAGGAAGATCACCATCACCGACACAGAACGAAAGGTGGGAAGCAACGCAATGCCGTAAGGTATGTAAACCACCGGCGGGATGGAGCTTAAAAATTTGGAAATATAGGTGGCGGCGTTTCCTAGCCTGAGGCTCCAGCCCAAGAAAAGCCCCAGGGGAATGGCAAGGACCAGCGCCACAAGATAACCCTGGGCCACAATCCCCAAAGAAGTTTTGATGTTGACCAAAATTACCCTTCTGTCCTGTATAGCCGCTTCAAACACCACCCCAGGAGGCGGAAAAAAAGATGCTTTTAATAGGTTCCATTTGGCGGTAAGCAGGGTCCAGCTGATCAACAAGATATACACAAACCCAATGATATCCACAAACAGGTTGAAACTCTGTTCCTTCTTGATACATACCGACATGAGCAGGGTTAAGACCTCCATAACGGTGATAAAGACCAAGGCATAATTGGAATGAGCATCCCCTCTGGCCTTATCAGGCAAAAACTGGATCAGCAAAAAGATTGCAAAGAAAACATGACAAAAGCGCAGTAATCGCCTTTGAAGCGGAATGGATTCCTCTCTCATATACCGCTTCCAAAATCATTAAAAAATAGGGTGTGCAGGTCCTTGCGAAGGTGCATATATTCGCTACTTTGCATCAGAACCGTACGATTCCGGGGTCGAGGAAAGGGAACTGGGGTTTCCCGGAGGATCCGGCCAGGACTGGGGGTCAGCATAATAATCCGGTCAGACAGGATAATCGCCTCGTCAATATCGTGGGTAACAAAAACCACGGTTTTCCGTTCCCTTTTGGGGATCCCTTGGTCTGGGGGAAATACCCTATCCTCCTGGTTACCTTCCCATAAACTAAGGAGCAGATCTTGCAGTACCGTACGGTTTTTGGCATCCACTGCGGCGAAAGGTTCATCCATAAGGAGTATCTCCGTATCCATAGCCAGAAGGCGGGCAATGGCAACCCGTTGGCGCATGCCTCCAGAAAGCTGATCCGGGTAGGTATCCTGGGAGGCCTCAAGGCCTACCTTTTCCAGAAAATGGTCTGCCCGTTTTAGCCGTTCTTTTTTAGACAGCCTCTTGTTAACCTGCTGGATACCAAAGGCCACATTCTTCCGGGCAGTCATCCAGGGAAACAGAGAATACTGTTGAAACACAAAACCCCGGTCAAGCCCAGGCCCGGTAACCGGAACTCCGTTTATGGAAACCTTTCCCCTAGACGGAAGATACAAACCACCTAACACACTGAGGAGGGTACTTTTACCGCAGCCTGAAGAACCAATAATGCTGACAAACTGCCCTGCCGGAACAGTGAAAGAAATACCCTCTAGCGCGGTAACGTGTTTATTCCGGTTATTATAATCCTGATAATCCACCTGCAGATCGGTTACCTCTATTTTGTGCACGATTCGTCCTTTTCCCCATGGAGGTACAGAAAAACCGAAGTCCCTCTGTACCTTGTGGCCATATCCCTACTCGTACCGGTTGAAATGGGCTAAAAGTTCCTGATAGATCGGATCCTCCGGATTCGTCTTGATAAGATCGTCCAGCGCGGCCTTATAGATTGCCGTATTGTACAGGGGTTCCACATCGTAATCCTTCGTATACCCGAAGGAGACCACCCCTCTTTTGAAGGTCACCGTGGCTTTTTTATCTGGATCAGGCCTAGAGACGCTGTGTCCTCCATAGATCTCGTATTCCACTAAGTCCCGCTTGAGCGGTATGTACTTATTTACATCTTCTATGGTCTCATAATGGTTCTCCTGGGAAAACTTATAGGCTTTAAGAAAGGCCCGTTCCGCAGCTTGGAACAAGGCTGGATTGGCCTTGAGAGCTGCAGTGGACGCAACCTGACGGCAGCAAGGCTGATCCTGGAATTCCTCTATTTCATTACAATAGTAAACCACGGTATAACCCTCGTCCCGAGCCCGGGAAGCATAGGGGGAATAGACCGAAACCCCATCAATTTCCCGGCTCTGGAGGGCATTGTAGGCTTCGGTCTGACTGTTGAAGTAGATCACATTCACATCGGTTCCCGGTGTAAGCCCGGCATTTTTAAGTAAGACCAAAAGCTCATAGTCCTGGACGCTGTTCTTTACTGAAGCTATATTCCGGCCCTTGAAAACACTGATGTCCCCCTGCTTAAATCCCGGGGGAACCAGCTCACTTTTGATCACATAGCCGTGACCGTTAGTCATAGCGCCGCCGAAGATGGTCAGATCATGACCGGTAGCCTGAAAAGTGATGGCTGGTACCGAGCCAATAAAGGCCACATCCAGCTTGCCCGACTCAAGACCTGCTGCCAATTCGGCTGCACTGGAGAATTGGGTCAGTTCCGCATCAAGCCCCTCTTCTTGGAAAAAACCTTCTTCTTTGGCCACAAAGGCAAGCAGATGCGCGGTGGAGTTAAGGTGCCCCAGTTTGAAGGGCTTCAAGGGGGTACTTGGGGCAGTTCCACCTGTACTGGCAGCGTCTCCCCTTGAGGACCTTTCCCCCGAATCTTTACTACCTCCTGCGGAAAGGGCCGATAAAACTGCGGTTACACAGAGCATAGTGAGTATGCTTTTTTTCATAAAAACCTCCTATAGCATATATATAGAAATTATATTATTCATAAGTATTTTATATGTCAAGTATATCCATCGTTTTAATATGAATTTATTTAATATATAAACTGTTTCAAAACCCGGTTAAATTTGAAACAGCCTCTAAAGTATGGGGTTTATCCCTTGCAGGATAAACCCCTAGGGCGTGTTCATACTATGCAAAGAGATACAAATACAGGCCAGATAGATAAAAGCCCTAAACATGCCTTCACGCTTGTCAGAGCGGGTACAAATCCCTCGAAACCCCTTCTTTGAGCCCCAGGAACAATCGTTCTAGCTCATTCCGCCGTTTGTACAATTCCATGTCATACTCCCACAGATGAACCCGGTTCCGTTTCAGCGGTACTACCGGATTAAACCGCAACGCTCCTACTCTAAGCCCTGTCCGTTCGTCTTCATACGCCCGATCCCTCCATAGATTAACCGTATAGTCCCGTTTTTCGATGGTTTCCGGCAATAACCGCCCCTCCACCGCATCCGGGACGTTGCCTCCGGACAGCCTGAAGGCAACCATCCCCGTATCCCCTTAGGGTGTGTATCTTCGTGTTCCATCCTCCACGACTCTTCCCGGTCGCCTGTGGGCCGTTTTTTCTGGTTCCATGAGCGTCAGGATGCATTTTGACCGCCGTTGAATCACGACAGCATACCCCGGATACCGGTAATCTTTCCCATGCCAGCTCCACAAAAATGCGCTCCAGCACACCTTTTTCCACCCGCTGGTTCAAGCGGACAGAGATCACTGCCAATTTCCAAAGGTTGCAGGTAAGCTCCGCCACTTACCACCGTTCTCAGACCAGTAGATGAGAACATTAAGCAAGGTACGATTGTCTATGTTGACATTTCCCCGGTATTTGGGGCGTGATGGCGCTATTTGTAGATATGGTTTTTCAGTAAGTTCCATACTTACTTTATCTGCCTTTAAGTCTCATTCTTTTAGCGTGAACGCACCCTATGTCTGGGTAGTCAGTACCCCAAAAGTCTAGTTTTTTAGATATAACCCTTGGATAGCTCATGACCCTCTTCTGCGGAGAATAACCCGAACTTTTTGGAATCTAGAGCCGGCTGTTTTTATAAGAAAATATGAGGAACGAAAGGCCCCTAAACGTTTAGGTTTAACCTGAGGGGAAAAAACAGCAGAGCATTACAGTCCCCATTTATTCACAAGTGCCGCTAAGGTACCGTCCTGGTGCATGCGTATCACCAGAGTGTCCAGATAGGCTGCGAGTTGGTCGTTTTCCAGCTTTGTGGCAATACCGTATACCCGAGGGTCAAAGCTCTCCGCTAAAAGCAATGTATCCTCATTCACATATCCCCAAAGGATCGAGCGATTGGTCGAAAATACATCAACCATTCCGATAAGCAAGGCATCCATAATTTCAGGATAACTTGAAAATTCAGCATACCGGAGTTCAACACCCAATTGCTTCGCCGCTTTTGTACTTGCCTCCTGTATGGTCGATTTTTTAACTATCCCGCAGATCTTACCATGCATATCTGCCAGTCCAGTCAGACCGGAATCTTTTCGCACTAAGAGACCAACTTCATCGGCATAATAGGGGAAGGTAAAATTATAGTGTTTCTTACGCTCCTCGGTAATGGTGTAGGTTCCAATGATCATATCTACATCCCCGTTGTCAAGAAGCGGTCCTCGCAGTTGAGGGGTTGCCCCGGTAAAGGCAACCGCTTCCCGGTTATCCAGGATAGCTTCTGCAATACTTCGGGCCAGATCGATCTCAAATCCTTCTAATTCGTTGGTCTCCCGATTGAGATAACTAAGCCGAGGTATATCAAGCTGGGTACCCACGCAGAGGATTCCCCGCTTGCGTATGGCCTTGACCTGGAGGGATTTATCCGGGGAATCATTACAGCCGATAAACGCAAACATCAGGGTACATACGGCCCCAAAGGATAGACACCGTTTCCAGAGTTTGGATATCCTGTTCAATTATACCCCCTTTACAAACCCATGGATGTAACAGGGCTGGTAACGTATCCATCCTGCTGTAATAGCCCTGAGCAGGGTGTCCAGATAGGTCTTTTCTTGGATCGCAGCGACACTGGGGAAGACGTGGATAAACCCAAAGACATCATGCTGGATACCCCTATACATCACTCCCCTATTCCGTATAACCTGCACCTGGGGAGTTTTCACCAGATAAGGCCTACCCCTGTCTAGGGTTTCGCTTCCCCTTATGGTATGGCCACGAGATAATAAACATATCACTTTTTTCATGCCTTTAATCATATTAGATATTGGGGGTATAAACAAATCTTTACGCAATTATCCCCTGACGTATAAATCATCAATGTTAACGAGCCTCATAGCTTCGTTTCCTGCTTCAATGTTCACCGCTTTCGAGGAGTGATTAGTTTGCGCGTACAATTCCCTCGGAGAGGGAATTGTACGATTGTTGCAACAATTTCTGGCTTGCTACTGATATCATCCGTTAGCCGGATTGTCAAAAACTAAGGCCCCAAAAACAATCAGTTATACCTAAGGAGGTAATTGCGAATCTTTATTATTATTACAGGACTGAGTTCTGCCTTTTCCCTGTACAGCCCTGTTAATTTCCCCCTTTTTTCAGCATACTGTTTTTATGAAGCTCTCTGTGCTTGGTTCTGGTACTTCTTGCGGCATTCCTGTAATAGGATGCCGGTGTCCGGTATGCTGTTCTGAGGATCCCCGGGACCAGCGTATGCGCTCCTCCCTTTATATAGAAGGCAGGGCCGGAGAGCGGGCGGTGATTGATACGGGGCCTGAATTCCGGCTCCAGGCAATTCGGGCAGGGATCACTCGATTGGATGGGGTATTTTTGACCCATGCTCATGCGGATCATGTCCATGGACTAGATGATCTGCGGCCCCTTTGTAGAGAATACCGTGAAAAATCCATACCCGTGTACAGTAACCAGTACACCATAGAAGAACTCAAGGAACGGTTCTCCTATGCCTTTAGAGAGACTCAGCAGGGAGGCGGAAAACCCCGAATTACTCCCCGGGTTATCCGAGAACCGGTACAGATCGGCGCCCTCAGCTTTACCCCGATACCGGTAAAACACGGTATCCTGGATATTGTAGGGTGGAAAATCACTGAGACTAGGCCTGAAGAAGGGGGAATCCAGGAACCCCCAGGGGAAGCGGTCTACTTGACCGATACGAGCATGATACCTGATACGTCCTTGGACTTGATCCGTTCCCCTGATGTACTTATCATCGGAGCGCTGCGAGTTCGCCCTCACGAAACCCATTTCACCTTTCATGAAGCCCTTCAGGCTGCCCTCCAGATCCACAGCCAGCGGGTGTACTTAACCCATATTTGTCATGAACATTCCTATCAGGAGGTTGAGGCCTATTGTCAAAACTTTCAAGCTGCCCAGGGCTGTACCGGGATCTATATGGGTTCAGCATACGATGGGCTGGAGTTGGAAGTATAAGATAGCCTCCCCTCCGTTCAGGATAAAGGCCCCCAAAACCCGCTCTGGGGGACTAGTCTGATTGGGTTTACCCGGTAATTTACCTTGTGTATCTTGAGGTTTTTCTATATGATTAAGTATCTATGGAAAAGGCGAAGAAAATAGAAAAAATGGAAATCTTAACCTTGGGAAATGAACTCCTCCGACAAAAAGCAGAACCGATTACTAAGATTAATGCAGAGATTGCAAAAATCGCTGATACCTTACTGGATACCTTATACCTGGGGAAAGGGGTGGGACTTGCAGGGCCCCAAGTGGGTTTGATGAAACGGATCTTCGTGGTCCATGTGGACAAGGATCTTCCCCGGGTTTTTATCAATCCCTTATTACTGGAAATCTCAGAGGAAACCGTGAAATATGAAGAGGGTTGTCTTTCCATACCTGGTGTATGGGTAGAGGTGATCCGGCCAAAAACCTTACGGATTCAGGCATGGAATGAGAAAGGCCGGCCTTTTACCCAAGATGCAGATGGTATCCTTGCCCGGGTGATCCTTCATGAATATGATCATCTGGAGGGAACCCTCTTTATTGACCGCCTGTCCGCAGTAAAACGGAACCGGATCCTCGCAAAAATCGAGAAGCAGCAGCGGGTTTAGCGGGGTATGCGGATTGTATATGCGGGAAGCCCGGGTATTGCGGTCCCTGCTTTGGAAACTCTGATGGAGTTAGAGCAGGCAGGAGAACATGAAGTAGCGGGAATTGTAACCAACCCGGATAGCCCCCGGGGACGGCACGGAAAGCCGGAACCCACGGAATTGAGCGCTGCGGCGACTTTGCTTTCAAAAAACCGCACAGATCAGGGTATGCCTGCACTGGTGCAGCTTAAACCGGAAAACCACGCTGCTGAGGTCCTGGACCAGGTTGCCGCCTTAAAGCCGGATCTGCTGATTTCCTTTGCTTACGGCCATATCTTCGGGCCCCGGTTCTTAGGGCTCTTTCCCCAGGGAGGGATTAATATACATCCCAGTCTACTGCCTCGGTACCGGGGGCCAACCCCCATTCAGGCAGCTATCCTCGCAAGAGACCGGGAAACGGGAATTACCATACAGACCTTGGCAAAGGAAATGGATGCAGGAGACATCTTGGCCCAGGAGCGGTTCCCTTTGTCTGGTGAGGAAACTACCGGCGATTTAAGCGCCTTAGTCGCTCAAAAGGCCGCGGCCTTGCTTCCAGATCTCCTGAAGCGCCTTAGTCGCGGTATGCTCATTGGAAGGCCCCAGGCCCATGAGGAGGCTAGTTTTTGCTCCCTTATAACCAAAGAAGAGGGCCATATTGACTGGTCCGCTTCTGCTGTAAGTATAGCAGCCCGGATCCGGGCCTTTACCCCCTGGCCACTCTCCTGGACCCTTCATGGAGAACAGTACCTCTACATCCTTGCAGGAAAGCCCGTTACCGCAGTGGAACCGGGGGCTAAAACAAAACCGGCTGTTCCAGGAACAGTTCTGGGCATAGACAAACAGGAGGGGATCCTGATACAAACAGGGGAAGGGGTTTTAGGGGTTACCCGGCTGCAATACCGTACCAAAAAAGCCTTAGTATGGAGGGTCTTTCTAAACGGCGTTCGGAATTTCATCGGTTCATCCCTGGGTTAATCCCCTATCATGGTTCTCAGTAGGGAAAGAGCGTATAACCTAATGAAAGTGAAAGGTTTTCAAAAGCCGGTTCAGGTGGACCTGAGATCCGATGAAAAGGGCTTGGGAAAGACCAGTCAAAAGATGGGTTTTTCCTGTACGGGTCAGCTTGTTTTTTCAAGATCTGCTATGCTGAAAGAGCCGCAAACCCTAAACCATAGCGGTTTTCCCAACCCGTCGGTTTTGGGAAAAATTTCCTGGGATTTAGGGGAACCAGTAGGCTTCAGACCGCTTTTGCAAGGGCCTTTCCCAGCGGCCCCAAGGTCTACCCTAATCGAGTTTTGGGAAAGACTCACTATACCTATAAAAAGAACGCAGGGGGACTATTGATATGGGGTATATCCGATTTGATCCGAATACTGCCATCGCGCAACAAGAATTGCCGCAGGACTCTCAACGGGAAGTTCTTCCACGATTTCACAAGCCTCCGCAAGTATCGTTTTTTATATTCCTGGCCTTCTGCCTCATCGTGCTGGTTGGTATCATCGCCCTCATGGTCTTCTTTATCGCGGTTCAAGGAACAGAAGAGATAAAGGTACCTGATGTGGTGGGCAAGGATTTAACGGCTGCCTTGTTGGAATTACAGGAAAAAGAGTTGTACCCCCGAATTCAGCTCCGGTATTCCCAGTCTTCCAGTGATAAGGGGCTTATATTGGAACAGAGTCCCTCTGCAGGGTCCACCATAAAATCCGGCAGTCACCGGATACAGCTCGTGGTGAGTCAAGGGGTCATTATCAGTAAAGTTGAAGATTATCGGGGCCGTCATGTGGACGAGGTCCGGGTGGACTTACAAATGCTCTTGAGCTCTACAAGCAAAACCCTGTTGTCTCTAAAAGAACCTTTTATGTATGAGTACTCATCCGAAGTTTCCGGGACCATACTCCAGCAGCATCCTGAACCAGGAACCAGTATAAGCGGGCCCCTGACCTTGGAATTCGTGGTTAGTCGAGGCCCGGAAAATGCCATGATACCGATACCTATGCTCGTGGGTCTGCCCATGAACGCTGCCTTAGAAGAAATCAGCCGGTTGGGTATCAATTTTGCCTTTTCCCTGCGCCAGACTCTGCGGAACGAGCCTGGGGCAATCGTGGTATCCCAGGATCCACCCGGTCAATCCATGGCTGCGTCACAAACCCGGGTGGTCCTCACGGTTACGGTTCCCCCGATACTAGGGGATGACGAGGTCTTTGCCCTCTTCACCTATACCATACCGAGAAATCCCTATCCCCTGCCGGTACAGTTGGAAAGTCTGCTGCCTTCCGGGGAGCGGCGCAACCTCCTCACCGT
>JAITAI010000133.1 GCA_031284195.1 Treponema sp. | reverse complement strand
ATTTCCACAAAATCCGCGCTGATATCCATACCGGTCAGGTGATAATTACCGAGCTTGGCCAGTTCGATCAAGACATAGCCTGGACCAGGGGCAACTTCTAAGATTTGGGGTTTACCGCCACCCAGACTCTCCCCTGGCTTTACCAAACTGGCAATCTCCCGTGCGTATCCCGCAAGTTCAGCCCGCCGGTTTTCCCGGGAATTTTTGTCATACCACTTGGCCATGTGGCCGGTGATACCGACGTCGTTGATCGTTCGTAAGTACTTCAACATGATGCGTACTCCTTATCGTGAAAAAATGATACTACCCGCACATGGTGTAGGCTGGTTCAATGCCCTCTAGAATTTCTGTTATTTCACCATTTCCAGGAACCTATTCCCCGAAATAAACTGGTTCCCCAGGGTAAGCCTCTCGGCTGTCCGGTGTAGGATCCGCTTTCCGAGGGTTCCCTTTTATGCCCATCAAAGGAAAAGGCAGAAGGCTTTTTGTTCCGGCTCATGTATTCCCCTTAAGAACAAAAGCTGGTTATACCCACAAGTACCCGAATAGTACGTGCGCTGGAGGAAACTAAAAGGCCCTCACCCCCTGGGGTATTCACCAAGCCCAGTTTGCCGGAAGCAAGCCCCTTAACTCCACCGATAAACCGCATCGCCAAAAATCCGACAGGACCAATTTTCATGCAACCCTCCACAAAGTTCTTGTTTTTTTAGTTTTATTATGTTAGGCTTAATTAAGCAACACGAAGCATTTTATCTAACTTAATCTATAGTATTGGCTAACGCTGTTAGTGTCAATGGATTTTTATGAAAACTGAGAAAAAAATTGCAGTTTCCCAAGAACGGATCGTAGAGCAGGCGATCGACCTTCTGAACCAGCATGGGATCGAAAAGCTCACCATGCGCGCTTTGGCCGAAGCCCTTGCTATTAAGGCAGCGTCGTTGTATTGGCATATCAAGGACAAACAGGATTTATATAACCAGATTACGGAAAAAATGTGCGCTGAGATACGTCCCGCCTGTGGCTTAAAAGACCCCAAGGCATATCTTATGGAAGTGAGCGTCCTCTATAGACAAAAATTATTGGAAGTGCGGGATTCGGTAGAACTATTTATGCATTCGGTTCCTGTTACACCCCAGCGGTTTGAACTTATCAAAAATCTCCTGATATGCCTCTTGCATCTGGGCATCAAAGAGGAAAACTGCTTACTGGCGGGCAATTTATACAATAACTATATTTTGTCCTTTGTGGCTGATGAGGTTATTATGGAGACAGAACATAAGGCTATTCCCAATCCCTTTACCGGCATTTTAGGAACCGCCTATAGGCCGTTGAGTATGGATACACAATTTATGCGCGGGCTTGAGGTGTTATTTGCTGGATTCACCATGCTCACATAATCAATGAGGCGGTTTCAAACCTTCAGTTTTGAAACGGGCAAATATACGAGGGGATCGAATGCCGCTCTGTATCGACCAAGGGATATACGGTGGGAGGATGAGGTATAGCACGATCTAAGGGTGCACCGGATCCCCTTCCTTAAAGATGAAGGAGCACGGGTCCGTGGGTCCTGCCTTGGGGCTCGCAGCCAAAGTATAGAACGATAGCGATCAGGGCCTGGAAAATTTTCTATGCCTTTTAGACTTCTTGGTCTTGCTAATTTCTGAGGTCGTAGTATACTCCTATCTATGGTTGATAGAATTTTAATAGATACCTTACATCTAAAATCCCGGGATTTTGCCCTTCGATGGAAAGATAAGATTCGCAAGGCTCCTCACCTTAAACACCACAATGCCTTGGAAGACGGTCCTTTATTGGAGTTGAATGTAGCCGTGTATTCGACCCTCTCCCGAACCTTGGATCGGGGCATTGATCGATCCCTGGTGGGTAACTTCTTTGTTACCCAGGGAAAGGCCCGGATGCAGGAGGAATTCCCGGTTTCAGAGATTATCTATGCCCTTAACCTGACCCAACAAACGGTTATTGAATACATCATGACCGATTTTGTGCTGGATAACCCGGTGCGGATGTATCAGGCTATGGGGGCCATTACCAGGGTGGCGGAATTCTTCATCCTGGGGTGCTTCTATACAACCAAAGGCTTTCTAGAAGCAACCTATACCCACATGAGTAAACAGGATGCAGTCTCAGAGGCATTACTCAAAAAATATTTTAAAGATGATTTTTTCTTTAAAAAGGACTAATTTTTGTAGTTTCTATTCCCAAAAGGGCTGATCTTTTTTTGAGAAACGGCTATGATAAAGAGCAATGGAAAGTACCCATACTGTTACCGTAGTACTTTCAAAGAGGAGCGTGTCAGTACAAAATGGATATTAAAGTAGCCTTGGGATCTTTTACGCCCTTTATTTCCATCCCTTTTCCAGAGGGTTGTTCAATTTCCTTGTTTGGTATGGAAATGAGCGCCGTGGTTATCAATGAAAGCATCCTGGTTTCTTGGGTGGTGATGGCTATCCTCATCATCGCTTCCCTGTTCCTTACCCGTAACTTACAGCAGATCCCCCGAGGGGCCCAGGTGTTCCTAGAAGCCCTGGTGGACTTTCTCAATACCTTTGCCCGGGAACACTTTGGAAAGAAAGCCGCAGTATACGGCCCCTATATCGGGACCATCTTCCTGTTTCTGTTTTTAGCTAATAGTATCCCGGTTTTTTCTCCCCTGGCCATAGGAGCCTTGCATATAGAGCCACCCTTTACTATAAAGCCGCCTACCCGAGACATCAATGTAACCGCGGCCTTTGCCCTTTTAACCATTCTCATCGTGCTTATAGGGGGGTTACGGGCTCAAGGGTTCCGGGGCTGGGGTAAACAGCTCCTTTCCCCAACGCCGATGATGTTGCCCTTTAACCTGCTTGAGTACCTGATCCGGCCCTTATCCCTGGCGCTCAGGTTATTTGGGAATATGCTGGGAGGTTTTATCATCATGCTCTTGGTAGAAGGGGCTCTGCCGGTTCCGTTTTTGGTCCCGGCCTTCTTGTCCTTGTATTTTGACCTCTTTGACGGCCTTATTCAGGCGGTGGTTTTTACGTTCTTAAGTAGCCTCTTTATCGCCGAAGCGGTAGCAGAGGCAGAAGATACAGCTTTAAAATCTACGGTAAACCCTAAGTAAGGAGTGTATTTATTATGGGAACCAGTCTTCTATTTCTCATCGGCGCAGGTATCGCGGTATTTACCGGTATCGGTGCTGGTATTGGTATTGGTATTGCCACCGGTAAAGCAGCGGATGCGATTTCCCGGCAGCCTGAGGCCGCGGGGAAGATTCAGACCGTGTTTTTCTTAGGGATAGCTTTGGCAGAAGCGACTGCCATATACGGTTTTGTTATCGCCATCCTGATCTTCACCAAGGCCTGATACGGTATGATCGATCCGTCAATCAGTACCTTCCTGATTACCCTCCTCAATATCGGGATCCTGTTTGTGGTGTTACGGGCGGTTTTGTTTAAGCCGGTTACCCGCTTTATGGAGGACCGGACGAAAAAAGTGCAGGATACTCTCGCGGAAGCGGAAAAAACCAATGCTGAGGCTAAGGCGCGCCTTCGGGACTACGAAGAACGCCTCCAAAAGGCCCAGGAAGCAGGGGCCGCCATCATCAAAGCCGCAGAGGAACAGGCCCAAAAGCAGGCAGCCCAAATTGTAGCAGAAGGAAAAGAGGCCGCAGCGCACGCGCTAGAACGGGGGCGGAAACAGCTTGAAGCGGAACAGCAGGCTGCCCTGATCCGCCTTAGGGCTGAGGCGGTCGGGTTGGTGTTGAGCGCCACCCGCGCGCTTCTTCAGCGGGAACTCAAGGGAGAAGACAGCCGTCATTTTGCGGGTCTCCTCTTGCAGGAATTAGGAAAAGATTCGAATGTTTAACGGGGAACGCTGGGCCACCGGGTTCATTGGGTCATGCGGGGTACATGCTGAAGCGGGCTTAGAGGCCCTGAAAGCTCTGGTTCCGGTCATAGCGGAGATACCAGGAACGCTTCGAGGGACTGCTGCAGCCCGGGAACTGGAAGGGATGATCCGAAAAGCGGTGAAAGAAGCGCCGGAATCATGGGGTCTCTCAGAACTAGGGGTGGAATATGCGGTGCGGATCATCCTCCTTTTGGTGAAAAGAGGGTACTTTACCCATGCTCCGGCCCTGATAAGCGCCGTTGAACTCCTGTTGGACCAGCAGCAGGGTATTCTTCGGGTTACGGTAGAATCGGCCTTTCCTGTGGACGCGTCCTTCCAAAATGATTTGAAAACCGCCTTAGCCGGAAGATCGCGAACCGGCGCGTACAAAATCGCGGTTAAGGAAATCGAAGTAATGGTACACCTAGTCCCGGAACTCTTAGGGGGGTATCGCTTGCGGATAGGTAGCGAATTAATAGATGTCAGTCTGCGTACCCAATTGCACAGGTTAGCCCGGGATTTACAGGTTGCTCCCCCTGGGGGGACTAGTTCTCGGGAAACTAGGGCTGGCGGAGGTTTTTCATGGTAAATTTCAGCGACCTCACCAAGGTTTTACAAGAACAGCTCAAGCATTGGGAAGGTAAGGCGACTTCAGATTCAGTCGGGTTCGTGGTACAGGTGGGTGATTCAGTAGCCACGGTTTATGGCTTGGATAAGGCAGTATACGGAGAACTGGTGGAGTTTAGTTCTGGGGTTACGGGCATTGTCCTTAACCTCCTGGAAGATGGGGTGGGCTGTGTACTCTTTTCCGGTGAATCCCTGGTACGGGACGGGGAAGAAGTCCGGGGGACCGGAAAAGTGGTAACGGTTCCAGGGGGCTCGGCCTTATTGGGGCGGGTCCTGAATCCCCTGGGACTCAGTTTAGATGGTAAAGGTCCTGTGGAAGCAGAGGAATACCTGGCCATTGAATCCCCGGCAGCTCCGGTTATAGCCCGGGGTTCAGTAGACAAGCCCCTGCAAACCGGGATCCTTTCGGTGGACACCATGGTTCCCATAGGCCGGGGTCAGCGAGAACTCATCATTGGGGATAGGCAGACCGGAAAAACCGCGCTGACGCTGGATGCCATCATCAACCAGAAGGGCAAGGGGGTATATTGTGTGTATTGCGCCATTGGGCAGAAAGCTTCTTCTGTGGCGGCGATAGTCCAGACCCTGGAACGGTTTGGCGCCATGGACTATACTTGGGTGGTTTTAGCTTCTGCCTCAGATTCTGCGGCATTGCAGTACCTGGCCCCCTATGCAGCAGTAGCCATGGCGGAACATTTCATGCATCGCGGGAAGGATGTACTGGTGGTGTACGACGATCTGTCCAAACATGCCGTGGCCTACCGGACTATTAGCCTGCTCTTGCGCCGGCCTCCGGGACGGGAAGCCTTCCCAGGAGATGTGTTTTACCTTCATTCACGGCTTTTGGAACGGGCTGCCAAGTTATCCGATGCTCAGGGAGGAGGTTCCATTACGGCTCTGCCCATTGTGGAGACCCAAGCCGGGGATATTTCTTCGTATATTCCCACCAATGTAATTTCCATTACCGACGGCCAGATATTCCTGGATGCGGAGTTGTTCAATGCCGGTTTTAGACCGGCTATTGACGTAGGTCTCTCGGTAAGCCGGGTGGGGGGGGCGGCCCAGACCAAGGCTATTCGGAAGATCTCCGGCCGTTTGCGGTTGGATTTGGCCCAGTACCGGGAAATGGCGGCCTTTGCCCAATTCGGGAGCGACCTGGATAAAGCCACTCAAGATAAACTCGCCCAAGGAGCGCGGCTCATGGAGGTGCTCAAGCAGCCTCAAGGTGCCCCTTGGGCCATGGCAGAACAGGCAGCTGTCCTGTTTATTTCCATAAACGGTTATCTTATGGATATTGAGCAGGATAAGATTACTGCTTTTATGAAAGGTTTTATGAAGTATCTTAAGCAGTACCATCCGGGAATTCTGGAAAGCATTACCACCACCGAAACCCTTTCTATTGACGGCGAACATGAATTGCGCGCTGCCATAGAAACGTATAAAAAGACCAATACCTAGGGGCATTATGGCGAATTTACGAGATGTACGGCTCCGAATGCGTGCCATTACACAGACCTTGCAGGTTACCAAGGCTATGAACCTTATTTCTACGGCTAAGTTACGTAAAGGCCGGCGGATTCTGGAGGATACGGAACCTTTTTTTACCCGTATTCAGAAATCCATGTATGATATTGTATCCGGTACCGGTGTTCTGGAGAGTGGGTTCTTCAAAAACACCGAAGAGGAGACCGGTTCCCAGAGCGCAGTGGTCGTGGTTACCAGTGATAAGGGTTTGGCCGGGGGGTATAACACCAACATATTTCGGCAGGCCAATAGGGTCTGCGAGAACCTGCACAAGCCGGTACTGATCCTTATCGGGTCCATTGGGTACCGGTACTTTGCCCATACGCCCTATGCAATTCTTGAAAGTTTTTCTTTTAAATCCCAATTGCCTACCATGGAAGAGGCTCAGGAAATTACCGATTATATTATCTCTCAGTATGTATGGGGCATATTTAAAGAAGTCCATATCGTCTATACCCACATGTATAGCACGGTTAAGCTCCTTCCCAGGACTCGGCAGATGCTGCCTTTGAATGGGGAGAAGATCCAAGAAGACATTGCCCAAAGCGGAGGCAAGAAGCGGGTACGCATTCCCTTTGAATACATTCCTTCTGAAACCGCGGTGTTTGATGCCTTGGTACCCTTTTACATCAAGGGTATTATCTATGGTTCTCTGGTAGAAGCCTATGTCAGTGAGCAAAGCGCCCGGATGGCTGCCATGGAAGAGGCATCAAAAAATGCCCAAGAGATGCTGGGCAGCCTCCAGATCTACTATAACCGGGTTCGTCAGGCAAGTATTACACAGGAAGTAACGGAAATAATTTCAGGCTCCGCAGTGCTGTCGGAGTAGGGCGGTTTCAAGAGGTATAACGTATGGCGAATAAAGGATATATCACCCAGATAGTAGGGCCGGTAGTAGATGTACGCTTTGATGAAGCGGTGATCCCCGAAATTTTACATGCCTTGGAGATTAACCAAGGAACCCATCGGATGATTATCGAAGTATTACAGCATATTGGGGATAACCGGGTTCGGTGTGTGGCCATGGAAGCCACCGAAGGGCTTGCCCGGGGCATGGAAGTGGTTGATACAGGGCATCCCATTCAAGTGCCGGTGGGTGAAGCGGTTCTGGGCAGGATGTTTGGGGTTACCGGTGAGGTGATTGATGATCGGGGACCCTTTACCGCAGAACACTACGCTTCCATACATCGTGATGCCCCCAGCTTTGCAGAACAGCGGCCTGCTACCGAGGTATTCGAGACGGGCATCAAGGTAATCGATCTGATAGCTCCTTATGCTAAAGGCGGTAAGATCGGTCTTTTCGGCGGCGCCGGAGTGGGAAAAACCGTGGTGATCATGGAACTTATCAGGAACATTGCCACTGAACATGCTGGGTATTCGGTCTTCTCCGGGGTGGGGGAACGTTCCCGGGAAGGGGCTGATTTGTGGAAGGAGATGAACGAATCCGGGGTTATTGACAAGACCGCGCTGGTCTTTGGGCAAATGAATGAACCCCCTGGAGCCCGTATGCGGGTTGCCCTGGCAGGGCTGACCATGGCGGAGCATTTTCGGGATCAAGGCGGCCAGGATGTGTTGTTATTTGTGGACAATATTTTCCGGTTTATCCAAGCCGGGGCTGAAGTTTCCGCTCTCTTAGGCCGGATTCCCAGTGCCGTGGGGTATCAGCCTACTTTGGCCAATGAGATGGGCGCCCTTCAGGAGCGGATCGCCAGTACTTCCAAGGGGTCCATCACCAGTGTCCAGGCGGTTTATGTACCTGCAGACGACCTCACCGACCCTGCGCCGGCTACTACCTTTGCCCATCTTGATGCTACCACGGTGCTTTCCCGGAAAATCGTAGAACTGGGGATATATCCTTCGGTGGACCCCCTTGCATCCAATTCCCGTATTTTGGACCCGGCCCTGGTGGGAGAGGACCATTATCAAACCGCCCTCCGAACCCAGCAGACCCTTCAGCGGTATAAAGAATTGCAGGATATCATCGCCATTCTTGGGATGGATGAATTATCTGCAGAGGATAAGCTCGTGGTATCTAGAGCTAGAAAGGTGCAGCGTTTCTTCAGTCAGCCCTTCTTTGTAGCAGAACGGTATACCGGTATTCCGGGACGGTATGTGCCGGTTGAGGAAACGGTTCGGGGTTTCAAGATGATCTTGGACGGTGAAACCGATTCCATTCCTGAGCAGACCTTCTTCATGACTGGGGACATCCATGACGTGCTCTCTAAGACCTGAGCAGTAGGAACAACAGATGAACTTATATACCTTTGAGGTGTATACCCCCTATCGGCTTTTCTTTAAAGATCAAGTAGCAGTAGTGGTACTTACCCTGACCGATGGGGAAATAGGGATATACGCAGCCCATGCCCCTTTTACTGCGCCGGTATGTACCGGTATTTTGAAGATTCAGGACATGAAAGGCCAGTGGCGTGAAGCCTTTACCGCCGAGGGTATTCTGGAAGTTACCCATCATAAGACGATTCTATTAGCTGATACCGTGGAATGGCCTGAGGAGATAGATTATGAACGGGCATTGCTTGCTAAAACGCAGGCAGAGGAACGTATCAAATCCACGCACTTTAGATTTGAAGCGGATAGTGCCAAAGCGATCCTTAAGCGGGCAGAGTTCAGGCTCAAGGTCTATGGAATGCG
>JAITAI010000131.1 GCA_031284195.1 Treponema sp. | reverse complement strand
ACAGCTTGACAAAATCGTTGGCAAAATCAATAATCGCCCTCGCAAGGTTTTAGGCTACCTGACTCCTTACGAAGTTTTTTCGCCATAAAATTCGCACTTCAAAAAAAATTCCGCGATATATATTATTTATCATTTACTTGTAATTTAAAAAAGTTTAATGCTGCTCCTTTGTCAATAATAAATTCTAATGTAAAAATGTTTAAGAACGAAATCAATTTGTATTTAATTTATACATTAACAGAAAAAGATAGTATAGATAAAATTAAATTTGGTAAAATGGTTCCAGGTATTTATAAAATATATTATATAGATAATGATAAAGCAAAACATTTTATTGATGATATTGTTATTGAATAATAGAATTATTTTAAATAATATTTTAGTATAAAGTTAAAACAAAGTCACTATAAAAAAGTATAATAATAGTATACGCCAGCATTGTGCATAACAGGCCTGTTAGCGCTTCGGGCCTAAAGGCCCTCGGCCTCCGTTCATCTAGGTCAGTCGTTTCGGCAACTTCGTTGCCGCTGCTCTTCCCACGGCTCACTCCGGCACATTTGGGCGGCACGAAACCCTAGGGGCTTCTTTATGGTGGCTCAAACATCGTAAACAACCGGGACGATTACCGTGTATTTTAGCGACCGCCGGCGGGAAGCCCGTGCATGTTTACGGCGTTGAATTGCGGTGGGGCTTGCTGGACAACGCGCCGAGGTCCGTGGAGGACCTTAAAAATTTCGATTTTGATACGGTAAGCCCCTATACGTTTGAGGAAGTGGAACGGGGCAAGGAGTTATACATTTGCCCCTGGTGGGAAAATAACATGGGTGAAAGGCAATTATTCCATGAAAATAGGGCGAAGCGGATCCGCTGCCCTTCTTTTTATATGAGAGTCGGTTTCAAAATCCGGTTGGCGCAAAAACCATCGTAAAATTGAGGAAAACACAGGACTCCCCTCATCTTGATAGGGTCTTCCTGTCCCGTTATAGTTAACCTATGGAACAACTGAAACGGACCACCCACTGCGGGGCCTTAAGAAAGCAGGATGTGGGCAAAACCGTGATACTAAACGGCTGGGTTCACCGGAAACGGGATCATGGAGGGATTGCCTTTATTAACCTCCGGGACCGCTACGGTATTACCCAGGTAGTAGTGGGGGAAGGATCCCCTGCAGCTCTAAGCGGCCTGACCGGGGAACTGCGGAACGAGTACTGTATCGCGGTGGAGGGGAAGGTTCGCCTGAGACCAGAGGCTATGGTAAATCCAGAGATGCCTACCGGTGAAATCGAGGTAGCAGCCGACAAATTGGTCATTCTGAACCGTAGTGAGGTCCTTCCTTTTCCGATAGATGAAGAGACTGGGGCAAAAGAGGAACTGCGGCTCAAATACCGCTACCTGGATCTGCGTTCTGGAGGTATGCAGAAGCGGATCCGCTTGCGTCATGAGGTCAGCTTTGCGGTGCGGGAATGGATGATCCGCCAGGGCTTTTATGAGATTGAAACCCCGAGTTTCATCAGATCCACCCCGGAAGGAGCCCGGGATTACCTGGTGCCTTCCCGGCTCTATGCCGGTAAATTCTACGCCCTGCCCCAGTCTCCCCAGTTGTATAAGCAGATCCTCATGGTGGCGGGGTTTGATAAATATTTCCAGATCGCCCGCTGTTACCGGGACGAAGACGCCCGAGGGGATCGGCAGCCTGAGTTCACCCAGATCGATATAGAGATGTCCTTTGTGGATCGGGAGGATATTCTCACCATGACCGAGGGGCTCCTGGGTTATGTGTTTAAGCAATGCTTGAACCAGGACCTGCCCCCTCATTTTACCCGCATGAGTTATGAAACCGCTCAGGAGCAATACGGTACGGATAAGCCGGATCTTCGTTTTGCTATGCCATTGCAGGATTTCAGCCCCTATGTAGGCGCCGGAGGGTTTCAAGCCTTCAAAGACGCCCTGGCAAAAGGGGAAGCGGATAAACAGGCAGCAGCAGCCAAGGGGATCACCCAGGCTGGCGGCGGAGTCAAGGCCCTGGTGGTGCCGGGTAAAGCCTCTTATTCCCGGAAGCAGATCGAGGAACTTGAAGCCCATGCCCAGATCTACCAGGCCAAGGGTCTGGCCTGGATGAAGGTTGCCGGTACTGAAGGGGGGCTGATCCTGGAAGGAGGGGTGGCGAAGTTTTTTACCGCCCATGCCCAGGACATCATCCAAGGCTTGGGAGCCAAACCTGGCGACCTCATCCTCATAGTGGCGGATTCCCGGAGAAAGATAGCCAATATCGCCCTGGGAGCGGTGCGATCCAAACTGGGCCGGGATTTGGGGCTCCTGGATTCCGGACGCTTTGCCTTTGCCTGGATCCTGGACTTTCCCCTCTTTGAATTCAACGAAACCGAGAACCACTGGGAAGCGGCTCATCACATGTTTTCCTATCCCCAGGACCAGTACCATGGAATCCTGGAACAGGATCCCGGTTCAGTAAAGGGGGACCTCTACGATCTGGTCCTTAATGGGTATGAGCTGGCCTCTGGTTCCATCCGTATTCATGACCCGGACCTGCAGAAACGGATCTTCCATATTCTGGGACTGGATCCTCAGGAGGCAGAACAGAAATTCGGTTTCCTCACCGAAGCCTTTAAGTTCGGCGCGCCTCCCCACGGGGGTATCGCCCCTGGTTTGGATCGGCTGGTGATGCTCATGGCTGGGGAAACCTCGATTAAAGAGGTGATTCCTTTCCCCAAAAATTCCTTTGCCCAGAGCCCCTTGGATGACAGTCCCAGCGAGGTAGCTCAGAAGCAGCTTGATGAATTGCACCTTTCCATAGTGAGGACCCCGGAGGGGCAGCAGTAAAACACCGGTCCATGGGAAAAGCTGATACCTGTCATTGTAAGCAGGCTTTCCTTGAGAAAAAAGGAAAATAGAAAAAAGTGAAAGAATATCTTGAATTGTGGCTTACCTTTACTAAGATTGGGTGTATTACCTTTGGCGGAGGCTATGCGATGATCCCCGTACTGGAGCGGGAGCTGATCCAGAAGAAGGGCTGGATCACCATGGAAGAGGTAATGGATTATTATACCATCGCCCAGGTAACTCCCGGCATCATTGCGGTGAATACCTCCACGTTTATTGGGTTCAAAAGGAAAGGTTTTCTGGGGGGGATCCTCACCACCTTTGGCTTTATATTGCCTGGGGTCCTCTTCATCACTGCCATTGCCTTGTTTCTCCAAAATTTTGCGGATTATCCCGTGGTTCAGCATGCCTTTACCGGTATCAGGGTAGCAGTCGGGGCCCTCATTCTGGATACGGTACTGAAACTCCTCAAAGGGGTATTCAAAGACGGTAAGGCCCTGGTCATCTTCATCCTGAGCTTTACCCTTTCCGTGGTGTTCAATCCTAATCCGGTACTGCTAGTTATAGCCGCAGGGGTAGCGGGCTTTTTCCTGTACCGGCCTCAAAACGGTGCGGCCCCTGGAGGCAAAGGAGGTCCAGTATGACCTTGTGGTGGCTGTTCGCAGAATTTCTCAAGATCGGGGTCTTTTCGATTGGCGGAGGCCTAGCGACCCTTCCCTTTCTCTACCAATTGGCAGATACCTATGAATGGATAAGCCCTGAGCTGATCGGTAATATACAGGCAGTGGCCCAATCATTACCAGGAGCCATTGGGGTCAACATGGCGGCCTATACGGGTTTCCTCTGCGCGGGGATTCCCGGAGCAGCGGTGGCGGTCCTGGGGTTGGTAAGCCCTTCTATAATCGTTATCATCATCATTGCCAGAATGCTCCAGGCTTTTAAAGAAAACCAGGTGGTCATAGCAGTGTTTTCCGGTCTTCGTCCCGCAGCAGGGGGCCTGCTCTGTGCTGCGGGTTTTGGAGCCCTCAAGCG
>JAITAI010000018.1 GCA_031284195.1 Treponema sp. | reverse complement strand
AGAGCCGGGAACGGGTAAAGCCTGCGCCTTGGCCTCGGCGTTTGCTTCGCAAACTCCACACAAGGGCAAGGGGCGGTAAAGCCGGGAATGGGCGAAGGGTGTACCTTGGCCTCGGCGTTTGCTTGGCAAACTCCCCAGGGAGGCAGGGGGCGGTAGAGCCGTGAGCGGGTAAAGCCTGCGCCTTGGCCTCGGCGTTTGCTTGGCAAACTCCCCAGGGAGGCAGGGGGCGGTAAAGCCGTGAGCCTTTTCTGTCTTTTTGCCTACCCTTAGCCGCAACATTGAAATATACTACTTTTTTTCGTAAAAAAATGTCAATAGTTGACCTTAAATACTCACATGGTGAAAGACCTCACCAGATGTACCGGTTAACCTGGATGGTATCTATCAAGACCTATTTCCGTATCAAGCGCTGGTCTTCTGACCGCTGCGCGCACCGGTCTTGCATCATACTCCAGGCCAAGAAAACAGAAATTCAAAGTTCAGCAATTTTTTTCGCAAGTATCCCCTGACGTATAAATCATCCCTGTTAGCCGGCCTCCCAGCTTCGGTTCCTGCTTCAATACTCACTGCCTTCGGGGAAGCGCTTGGTTTTCGCATAAACTTCCCTGATTCTGGGAGGATCCGCTTAAATCCCCCTCTTGCCTGGATCCGAAAAGGGATTTATGCTGTTTTTTTATTTTTACCCTATGGCCCGGGGGTGAACGCTCTGTTTTATCTATACTACTTGTATTCTAATAATCACTTGTGCTAGAACAATATTATAGAAGCCATGAGGATGTCCTGGTGGCATATCGCAAAAGGATACGTTAGATTTAAAAAGAGGTCTTTTCAGTATGTGCCAGATCAAAACCATGACTCCTCTGTTCATTGCTGGAATCCTCCTTTTAGGTACCCTAGGCTGCAAGAAGATCTCCCAGGATCAGGGCAAATCTTTTCGGTATACCTCCTACCGGGATATACCCGGAGTGAATGAAGAAGATATCCAGGCGGTTGAGAGCCTGCGATCCCAGTGGAAGGGGTTTATCTATGGTATGACCCTGACCACCGAGACCTTTTATACTGCGGAAGGTACCATTAAAGGATTTTCCGCCTACTTCTGCCAATGGCTTACAGACCTGTTCGGCATACCTTTTAAACCTGCCATATACAGTTTGAATAACCTCATGGCGGGTTTGGAATCCCAGGAGATTGATTTTTCAGGGGCCTTGACCGCCACTGAAGAGCGCTACCGCCGCTATTATATGACCAGCGCTATAGCCGAAGGTTCCCTCAAATATATCATGCTAGCAGGTAGTCCTGAGTTGTCGAGCATCGCCAAATCCCGGCCACTCCGGTATGCCTTTTTAAGGGTATCCACCATCTATGATCAGATTGCCCCTTTGAAACAGTATCCCTTTGAGGCTGTTTTTATTGATAATTACGAAACCGTGTACCGGATGCTTAAAAATAGCGAGATAGATGCGTTTTTGTATACAGGCATTGCCGAGGCTGCCTTTGATAGCTACAAGGACGTGATCGTCCAGGATTTTTTCCCCCTCACCTACGTCCCCGTGTCCCTGGCAACCCACAATGCCGAACTTGTGCCCCTTATCTCCATTGTTCAGAAAGCCTTAGACCATGGCGCTGCTTATCAGCTTGTGAAGATGTATAACCAGGGAGAACAGGATTATCTACGCTATAAGTTATCCACCCGGCTCAATGAAGAGGAATGGAACTATATCCAGGAATGGACCGCTTCCCAAAATTCTATTCCCATAGCCCTGGAATACGACAATTATCCGATCAGTTTTTATAATAAGCAGGAGAAAGCATGGCAAGGGATCGTCTTGGATGTGCTCACCGGGATTAACGCCCTCACTGGATTGAGCTTTACCCCGGTAAATAAGAAGAACGCCGAATGGCCGGAGTTGCTGGATTTACTTGAAAAGGGGGATGCCCTCATGATTTCTGAGCTCCTCCGTTCTACAAAACGGGAAGGCCGCTTTCTCTGGTCCGAGGTGTCCTATCAGACCGATTACTACGCCTTGATATCCCGGTCTGAATACCCGAATATCTATATGAACGAGATCATGTATTCCCGGATTGGGCTTATGCAGGATACTGCCTATACCGATGCCTTTCATACCTGGTTTCCAAATCATGCTTATGCAAAGGAATATGGGAATACCAATACCGTGCTTCAGGCGCTGAAACACGGGGAAGTGGACTTGGTGATGGCCACCAGAAACCTGCTCCTCTATTTAAACAACGTGCAGGAACTGCCAGGCTTCAAGATCAATCTGGTGTTTCAATACCCTATTGAATCCACCTTCGGCTTCCATGTTGAAGAGCGGGTGTTATGTTCCATCATATCCAAGGCCCTGGGACTGATTGATACAGAGCATATATCCGACCGCTGGATCCGGCGGGTCTTTGATTACCGTGGAAAAATGGCCCAGGCCCAAATTCCTTGGTTTATCGGCGCTTCTGCACTTATGCTTAGTGTCCTTGCCCTGGTCGTGATTATATTCCTTCGCCACGAACAGGAGGGCAAGAAGCTTGAGTGCATCGTACAAGAACGAACCTCCGAGCTTATCCGGCAGGATCAGCTCTTGCATACGGTAAACAACACTGCTTCCCTGTTGTTGGCTTCTGATGTGGACGAGTTCAATAATGCCATACGTCAGAGTATGGAGATGATGGCTCTGAGCGTTAACATCGATCGCCTCTATATCTGGAAAAACCAGACCCCCCAGGGACCCCATGAGTACACCCAAATCTTTTGGTGGCTTGATCAGAATACTCGACAGGATATCCACCATATCAACCTCAAAGTTTCCCATACATTTCCCTATGTTACCAGTTTTCCCGAATGGGAACCGAACTTTTCCCAGGGGAAATGTGTAAACGGCCCGGTAAAGGATTTATCGCCGGTGGAACAGAAACGGCTGTCTCAATTCGGCGTCAAATCCATTTTGGTGGTTCCCGTGTTTTTGCAGGATGCATTTTGGGGTTTTGTCAGTTTTGATGACTGCCATAGGGAGCGCTCTTTTTCAAACGATGAGGAAGCCATACTACGTTCCGGGAGCTTACTGTTGGCAAACGCGGTCATGCGGAATGAAACGACCCAAGCCTTGGCCAATTCGATTGAGCAGGCTCAGGCGGCGAACCGGGCTAAAAGTAACTTCCTCTCCAACATGTCCCACGAGATCCGAACGCCGATGAACGCCATCATTGGGATGACTTCCATAGCATCCTCCTCCGCTGATATCGAGAAAAAGGATTACTGTCTAAAAAAGATAGAGAACGCTTCAGTACACCTGCTCGGTGTTATTAATGACATACTGGATATGTCCAAGATTGAGGCTAACCGGTTTGAACTTTCTGTAGTGGAGTTTGATTTTGAAAAGATGCTCAGGAATGTGGCCAATATCATCACCTTCCGGGTAGATGAGAAGCAGCAAAATTTTACCATACACATTGGGAAGAGTATCCCCCGGTATGTGCTAGGGGATGATCAGCGGCTGGCCCAGGTGATTACCAACCTCTTGAGTAATGCGGTGAAGTTCACCTCGGAACAGGGTTCTATAACCTTGCAAACGGAGTTGGTAAAAGAAGAGGAGGGTATGTGTACCCTTCGGTTTGAAGTAAAGGATACAGGGATTGGCATTTCCTCAGAACAGCAGGGCCGGCTTTTTACCTCCTTTGAGCAGGCAGAAAGCAGTACCTCCCGCAAGTTCGGCGGTACCGGGCTGGGGCTTGCCATATCCAAACGCATTGTCTTGCTTATGGGCGGTGAAATCGGGGTAGTATCGGAGCTGGGCAAAGGGGCTGCCTTTTGGTTTACCGTCCAGGTAAGACGGGGTCAGTTGGTACGGCAGAGCCTGCTGAATCCTCAAGTGGATTGGAAAACCATACGGATCTTGGTGGTGGATGATGCAGCGGAGATACGGTACTACGTGGAGGAAATCATCCGGGGTTTTGGCATCTCCTGTGATGTCGCTTCAGGAGGAGAAGAAGCCCTGGACCTGATACATAAAAAGGGTTCCTACGACATTTACTTTGTGGATTGGAAAATGCCCGGTATGAACGGAATAGCCCTTTGCCGGCAAATAAAGCAGAACCACCAGGATCAATCGGTGGTTATTATGATTTCCGCTGTAGAATGGACCGCGATAGAAGCGGAAGCAAAAGACGCGGGAGCGGATAAATTCCTGTCCAAACCTCTTTTTCCTTCGGTCCTTGCGGATTGTATCAATGAGTGCCTGGGAGCGGATAATTTCCTCATCGCTGAAGGGGACCGGACCAGCGCCATAGATACTTTCGAGGGGTACCGGGTGCTGTTGGCAGAGGATGTGGAAATTAACCAGGAAATTGTATTGGCTCTTCTGGAACCGCTTTTGCTGACCATTGACTGCGCGAAAAACGGGCGTGAGGCTCTTGAGATGTTTAGCGCAGCGCCGGATAGCTATGATCTGATCTTCATGGATGTCCAGATGCCGGATATGGATGGTTACGAAGCGGTACAGCGTATTCGTGCCCTGGGAACTCCCAAGGCCCAACAGATCCCCATCGTGGCCATGACCGCCAATGTATTTCGCGAGGACATTGAGAAGTGCCTTGTAGCAGGTATGAACGATCATTTGGGCAAGCCCTTGGATATGGAAGAGGTCCTGGTAAAACTGCACCGGTACTTACGTCCCCAAGGGGAAAAGACCCCAGTTTAGACTGACCCATTCCCCTGCACCTGAAGCCCCTGTTTCTCCCCTTTAAGAAAATATGCATAAATATACAAATATGCACCCCCTATATATGCAAAACCCCCTTGATTATTCTGGCGTTTCTCTTTATAAAAGGGATCGTTATACGATCGATCATTAAAGGGGCAATGAAAAAGCCGGCTTGCATTGGCTCTTTAATTTTAGTGAGGGTAACCGGATTACCAAGAGGTGATCTGGTTACGTGCTTTGGTTATGTGAGGAGGAAAACATGATGAAGCAATCGGCGAAAAAACTATCGGTGTTTTTTCTGGTTTTAGGAATGGCAGTTTCCGCATTTGCAGGAGGCCGCAAGGATGCTGAAAAAGGACAGGCAGCCTCCGGGAAATCTACGGATACCCTCAAGGTGGGCTTTGTGTATATCGGCGCCATTAACGATGAAGGTTACACCCAGGCCCATGACAAGGGACGTTTGGCCCTAGAGGCATTGGGGATTAAGACCTCCTACATCGAAAATGTCCCGGAAAATGCGGACTGTGAAAAGGCCATCCGGGACTTAATCGATCAGGGGTGTACCGTGATTTACACCAACAGCTTCGGCTTCATGGATTGGACCATAAAAGCCGCTGCAGACAATCCCGCGGTCTATTTCGGCCACTGTTCGGGGTATAAACGGGCTGCCAATGTGTCTACCTATTTTGGCAAAATATACCAGGCCCGGTATCTTTCGGGTATTGCAGCGGGCCTCAAAACCACGGTAAACCACATCGGCTATGTGGCTGCCATGCCCATACCAGAGGTTATCCGGGGGATTAACGCCTTTACCCTGGGGGTACAGTCGGTCAACCCCGATGCCACCGTAGAGGTCATCTGGACCAATACCTGGTATGATCCGAGTGTGGAAAAGCAAGCCGCCTTGGAACTCTTGAACAAGGGTTGTGATGTCATAGCCCAGCACCAGGATACCACGGCGCCTCAGATCGCTGCTCAGGAACGGGGGGCTTTTGCAGTGGGTTATAATGTAGCCACTGCCAATGCTGCGCCGCGGGCATACCTAACCGCGCCCTTGTTCCACTGGGAGGTTTTTTATGTGGATGATGTGAAAAGCATCCAAGCCGGAACCTGGAAGTCCCGGGCCTACTGGGAGGGTTTTAGCAACGGAACCGTAAGTCTGGATACCCTCACCGGGAACAACGCGCCGGAAGCAGCGGACAAAGTAGCCGAAGCCCAGGCAAAGATCGCCGCAGGGACCTTTGATCCCTTTACCGGTCCCTTGATGGATCAGAGCGGTACGGTTAAGGTTCCTGCAGGGGTAAAGATGACCGACGATGAAATCTGGAATATGAGCTGGTTTGTACAGGGGGTAATTGGTACCATTCCCCAGTAATAGGGAAGCTCTATCCTGGTGGGTCCCTGTTTGTACTGAAAAGGGACGCCCTGGGGTTTAGGAACTGACTATACCGTAAGGGTGAGTCAGTTCCTGCCAACTTCAGTAAAAGATAAGGAAGGATGATGCCCCAAGCCTATGTAGAGATGAAACACATTTCCAAACGATTTGGGACCGTGCAGGCCAATGACGATGTGGGTATGACGGTAGATCGGGGTGAAATAGTTGCTATCTTGGGGGAAAATGGTTCAGGTAAGAGTACCCTGGTGAATATGCTTTCGGGAATGTATGTCCCGGATTCCGGTTCTATTGTTATTAACGGGGAGAAGCGGTTTTTCAAATCCCCCCAGGATGCCATTGCCGCAGGGATCGGTATGGTGTATCAGCATTTTAAGCTCATACCGGTGATGAATGCCTGGGAGAATATCAGTTTGGGAGAGAAAAGAGGAGATGTCCCATCTGAGGGCCTGAGAGGGTGGAGGACGCCCTTCCTTCAAAAGAAAAAAATCATTGAAAAAATTCAGGCCTTGGAAGGGCGTTTTGGCCTGAGTATCCAGCATAAGAAAAAAATCTACGATATGCCGGTGAGTGAAAAACAAACCGTGGAAATTCTCAAGGTCCTCTACCGGGGAGCCTCGGTGTTAGTGCTGGATGAACCTACTGCGGTGCTGACTCCTCAAGAAACGACTCGGCTTTTTTCCATGATGCGGACTATGAAAGCAGCGGGCTGTGCGATTATCATCATTACCCATAAACTGCAGGAGGTTATGGAAATCAGCGACCGGGTAACTGTGCTGCGTAAGGGCAAAAGCCTGAGCACGGTGTATACCAAGGATACCAATCCCCGGGAATTAACTGAACTGATGGTGGGAGGCAGTATTTCCTTGGAGATACACCGGGAAAAGCCGCTTGTCCAGAAAAACCCCATGCTTGAGGTCCGTTCCCTGAGCCTGCGGGATCCCGAAGGGGTGCAAATCATGGACGCCCTGTCTTTTGATGTCTTTGCAGGGGAAATCCTCGGGGTTGCGGGGATTGCGGGCAGCGGGCAGAAAGAGTTATGCGAGATTATTACCGGACTGCGGCGCCCTGATTCTGGCGCTATCCGGTTTCTTGGGGAAAACCTGCTGGGCCTTTCCCCTCGGGGCATCAAGAAAAAGGGGATCCGCCTGAGTTTTATCCCCGAAGACCGGCTCGGTATGGGCCTTGCAGCAGGGATGAGTATTACCGATAATATCCTCTTGACCTCTTACGACAGCACCCAAGGCCCCCTGATCGATCGCCTCAAAGGACGGATACAAGCTGAAACCATTGTAAGACGTTATGCTATTTCCACCCCATCAGTGCAGCATATCGTTAAGAAACTATCTGGGGGGAATATCCAGAAAGTCCTACTGGGTAGGGAACTGGAACGGGAACCTCGACTCCTGGTTACCGCCTATCCAGTACGGGGTCTTGATATAGGGGCCTCCTATAGCATATATGCTATGCTCAATGTCCAGAAAAAACGGGGAGTGGGGGTCCTTTTTATAGGGGAAGATCTGGATGTGTTGCAGGAACTGTGTGATCGCATTATGGTTATTCACCGGGGAGTGCTTATGGATATCGTGTATCCTCAAGGGGCTTTAGGGGTGCCCCTGGGAAAGCCGGAGGTTTCAAAAGAAGACATTGGGCTTTTAATGCTTGGGCATAAATCGGAGCTATACGGTGCTGCGCATACTAACCCAGCCTGAAACTTCTGCGTTCAAGGAACCAATCTTGCGTTTTGCTGCGGCCATAGCCGCGCTCGTGGCATCGGCGCTTATCATGGCCTGTATGGGCTATAATCCCCTGGAAATATACGGCAAAATCTTAGCCGGTTCCCTAGGTTCCGCCTACCGTTTCAAGGAAACCGTGCATAAGGCTATTCCCTTGGCTACCCTTTCCTTGGGTATCGCCCTTGCATTCCGTATGAAGTTCTGGAATATCGGAGCGGAAGGACAGTTTTACCTAGGCGCTTATGGTGCTTCCTTGGTAGCCTTTGCTTTTCCTGATTTACCGGCTTTGTTGCTGCTCCCCTTGATGTTCCTCAACGCCTTGGTTCTTGGCGGCCTCTGGGCATTAATCCCTGGGGTATTGAAGGCCCGGTTTTCTACCAATGAAACCCTCGTTACCCTGATGCTGAATTACGTGGCTGCCAAATGGATTTCCTATTTGCAATACGGCCCTTGGAAAGATCCGCAGGCTAGCGGTTTTCCTAAAATAGCCTCTTTTAGTGAAAATGGGATTCTCCCCTCGGTGCTCGGTATCCATGCAGGTTGGATCATCACTTTGGGCCTCACCGTGCTGGTCTATGGTATCATGAAACGAACCAAGCTGGGGTTTGAAATTGAGGTACTCGGTGAAAGCGAAGCCACTGCCCGGTATGCGGGAATGCCGGTGTTGCGTACCATGATTATCGCCGTCATGTTGAGCGGGGGGCTTTGCGGCATTGCAGGGATGATGCAAGCCTCTGCAGTGGAGCGTTCCCTTTCAGAGCAGCTTTCCGGAGGACTGGGTTTTACCGCGGTGATTACCTCCTGGCTTGCCCGGCTCAGTCCGCCGGGGATTCTGGTGGTTTCTTTTTTGTTTTCCCTGCTCATCCAAGGGGGGAATTTTCTGCAAAGTTCCCTGCAAATTCCTGCATCTATTTCCTTGGTTTTACAGGGGATCATTATTTTTTTTGTCCTCGGAAGTGAATTTTTTATCCGGTACCGGTTTGCCTGGATACAGCCAGGGAAATCATGAAGCTTTCCAGGGACTTGGGGAGGTCCGTTCACCCTGCCCTGGAAGCGTTTCTTGCCGGTCCTAGGAGATGTTGTTATGAGTGCTTTTATGGAAGGATTGGCTCTGTTTTTGCAAACCGCGGTACAGATGGGTACCCATATCCTGTTTGCGGTGTTAGGGGGAATCGTATGTGAGAAAGTAGGGAACCTGAACCTCGGTATCGAAGGGATGATGCTCCTTGGCGCTTCCGTAGGGTATTCTGCAGCCTTGGGAACGGGAAATCCGGGGATAGCCATAGTCACCGCAGGGCTTGCCGGGGCTGGGGGGGCCTTCATCTATGCCCTGATTACCGTTACCCTCCGGGGTAACCAGGTAGTTACCGGGCTTATTCTCACCATTTTCGGCACCGGGGTGTCTGGTTTTCTGGGAAAGAACCTCTCAGGGAAGCCTCTTCCCGAAGGGGTGTCGAGGGCTTTTGCGCCCCTGTCCGTACCGTTCCTACACCGCCTTCCCCTTATCGGAAGGGTATTCTTTGAACAAAGCCCCTATGTGCTGGCAGGTATGGTTCTGGCGATGCTGCTCTACGGCTATTTTCAGTATACTCGCTTCGGTCTAAATGCCCGGGCAGTGGGAGAAAATCCCGGGGTAGCTGATGCCTCTGGTATTCCTGTAAATCTGTATAAGTACCTGCATATTGGGGTGGGAGGCTTTTTGTGCGGTCTGGGGGGCGCCTATTTATCTCTGGTCTTTGTACCCCGATGGCAGGAAAATATAACTGCTGGTGCGGGGTGGATTGCGGTGGCCCTGATTATTTTCAGTACCTGGAATCCCCTGAAAGCAATTTTTGCGGCATACATTTTTGGCGCACTTAAAGGGGTGGGTTTCAAGTTTCAGAATAGCAACCTGATCCTGTTCGGGAAGAAACTGGTTTTTTACCCCCAATTACTTGATATGTTGCCCTACATTGCCACCATAGTGGTGCTGCTGGTGATTACCTGGAGAAAAAAGAAGGAGTATCAGAGTCCTGCTGGGTTGGGGCAGCCTTATTTCCGGGAGGAACGGTAAATCGGAATATGCGGTTCTATATAGAAGTTGCCCTTTTTGAGTACGGTGTCTGAGGGATCAGATAGGTTTAAGTTTTTTTGAAAGTATCATATTGAACAATCCTCAGTAGAAGAATTTTACCATAATACTTGACAGTCGTAGTAATACGACGTATAATAATAAGAGTATTTCAGTGAAGCAGAAAACCAGAATCGCCATGAGGATAATCGGTTTCATCTTCGCAAGAAAGGGTGCTACGGTTATGGGGGACCTCAGCCTGGAAAATGAACCGATCCGGTGGGTGAGGCAGAAGGAGTAAGTATGGAAGCAAAATTATCCTCAGACCTGCTGCGGGGTCATACGGATTCCATTGTGCTAAGGATTCTCATGGAGGGTGATGCCTATGGCTTTGAAATCTACCACCGGATTTTAGAGAAAACCGGTGAACAGTATGAACTCAAGGAAACCACCCTCTATTCCAGTTACAAACGGCTTGAGGAGGCTGGGTACATCAGTTCCTATTGGGGGGACGAAACCCTGGGGGCTCGACGAAAATACTACCGTATTACCGATACAGGACGAACTTTATTGGCACAAAATATACTTGACTGGCAGTTTACCCAGAACATTATCAACGATTTATTGGAGGAAACAAAATGAAGGAATACAATGAATACAAAGAAAGCATTGATCGGGCTTTACAGAAAATCTTTAAGGATTATGAAGCAACAGCAGGTTTACGGGACTTAAAAGAAGAGATAGGGGCGAACCTTTTCGAAAGTATCCAAAATATGACCACTCAAGGATTGAGTGGTGAAGAAGCCTTACGGCAGGCCCTGGACAAGCTGGGAGACATTACCGAGGTGGCGGATCAGGTAAGTCGTCAGAAACGGCAAGAGATCATTGGCGGGGCCTTTGTCCGTTCCATTCCGCTGGATAAGGTCCACATCATCGGTTACCCTGCTGCAGGCTTGGTATTGGCTTTAGGTATCCTCCTCTGTGTTATCGTCTATTTTTCCGCAGGCCTTAAAGAGTCTATCCCCTCGCTCATGCCTTTTGCTATTATCTCCCTCTGCACTCTGGTGTTCCTCGTCCTCACCCAGGAGACCAAGACTCACTATGCCATGACTAAGAAACGAAGCCTCCTCTATACTGCGGCTTCCGCGCTGATCCTCTTCGGGCTCTTTGTTGGGGCGGTGGTGCTCTTTACGCATACCATAGTAACACCGGAAGGGCTTACCGCTCACCCGGAAGTTTTCGATACTGCCCGGATCTTTAAGAACATCTCCATTATTTCTGCCCTGGGATCCCTTATCCCCTTTGTTCTACCGGGCGCTGCAATGCTTGCCCTGCTCGTCTTAAGTGAAAAGGACCGAAAAAAGCCCTGGGTTCATCAGGTGGAAACAGCCCAAACAAGCTCCGATCCTCGGTTCGGTTTCATTGCGGGGGCTCTCTGGATATTTGCCGTGGCTTTGTTTTGTATACTGAGCGCTGCCATCGGTATCCGCTATGCTTGGATAAGCTTTATGGTTGCCCTAGGGGTACAGCTTTTGATTATGAGCAGATTTATCCAGAAGAAGGAGTAAGCCAAGGGATTGGTCATACGATCAACGCTTAACAAGCAAAGCCCTGGAAAGCGCTGCCTTATTCGGATTGGTTTTTATCCGCAGGATAGGGCCAGAGCTTCCCATTAGGTCCTTGAAGCAGGTAGGCGGTCCCTCTTGGTTCTTCCCGTTCTCCGGCTATCACCTTCTCATGAAGGGGGATTTTGCCGCCGCCGCCAGGGAGGTCTACTGCATAAACCGGCAGTCCCAAGCCTGATATCCGCTCTTTTAGTTCTTGGTATAAGATAAGCCCTGTTTTAAGGGGGACCCTGAAATGAGCAGTCCCCGGGGCCAGATCCAACTGGAAAAGGTAGTAGGGAGAGAGTCCCAAATCAAGACACTCCCGAAAAAAAGTTGCTAAGACGCCGGCGTCATCATTGATACCGCGAAGTAATACGGTCTGCACATGAACAGGAATCCCCTGATCCACACAGGCAGTAAG
>JAITAI010000001.1 GCA_031284195.1 Treponema sp. | reverse complement strand
GATGTCTTCTTCCGTGATTTCCACGTGCTTACCCCTCCCAAGGTAAGTTCCACTATATCACGAATTTTTAAATGACGTTGCCCTGGCGAATCCCAAGTCCCAGAGGATGCCTTGTTCCTCCACCCATGTTACTCTAGGTTTCTGCAGGCTCTGGTATGTGTTCCCTTAATCTCCCAGCCACCTTGTTTTCACCATGAAAGAGGACGCGCGTATTATTGAAAAGGTTATCCTGGTGGTTTAACCAAGATACACCTATAAACCATAAGAACCCCTGATTACCGGTGTATAAAAATCCGTATGAACCGGTAAAATCCCTGGAACTTTCTCAATTCTACTGATCCAGCTTCAAAACTGATTTTTTAAACCGCCGCTACTATTTATTCTTAATGTTGCAGGTCCAATCCACATTGATTGATATTACCCCCCTCGTGTGCTATATTTTTGAATAGACAAATCAGACGGCATCATGGAGCGTGTTACGTCCGCCTGTGCTTTCCGTATGCGCTAGGAAGGGGGTATTTTTTCCGGAAAAAGAGCTTCTGGAAGGTCTTCTGTTGCCCTTTTACCAATAAAAAGGGGGACAACATTTAAAGAGGAAAAATGAACCAGGAATATACCTTTACCTTTGATAAAACCCCATCGTGCGTCCGGATTCAAGAGGAGTTTCCCTCTATTGATAGGATATGCGCTGATTTTGAATTGATAGGGGGTGCTGTTGTCGGCCAGGTTTTGCTGGTCTGTGATACCAACACCGAATATATCGCCCGGGAAATCCTGGGTACGCAGAATCGGCCCTGGTGTGTATTGCCTTCAGGAGAGACCGCCAAGAACTGGGCTTCGGTGGAAGCCATCCTGAGCGCTGGAAAGGAAGCTGGGCTGGGACGGGACGGGCTTTTTATCGGTGTGGGCGGCGGAGTGGTAAGCGACTTGACCGCCTTTGCCGCTTCGGTTTATATGCGGGGAGCTGGGCTTTGCCTGGTCTCTACCACCCTCCTGGGTATGGTGGATGCTGCGGTGGGAGGGAAGACCGGGTTTGATCTCTTTGGCATGAAAAACGTAGCGGGAACCTTTTATCCGGCGCTGCTCATCTATATGCCCTTGGACAGTCTGCTGAGTTTGCCTAAAGCTGAATGGAAGTCCGGTATGGGGGAACTCATTAAGACTGCGGTGTTGGACGATACTGGTGCGTTATTGGAGCACCTGCAAAGTCTGGAACCTGAGCCGCTAAACTTTCAGGACAGGACAAGCCGGGAGCGTATTCTCGCCAGTATAGCCCGGTCAGTGCAGATCAAGGGCCGGATCGTGGAAGCGGATCCCAAGGAGACTGGTGTAGAACGGGCTCGCTTAAATCTGGGGCATACGTTTGCCCATGCCTTGGAATCCGCAGTGGGACTGGGGCAGGTATCCCACGGCGAAGCCGTTGCCTGGGGTATGGTCCGGGCCTGTGAGCTGGGGTATGCCTTGGGCATTACCCCGCGGGAACGGGGAAGGGTAATCACCAGCCTCATCAAGGATTGGGCCTATGAAACCAGGGCGCTCCATCCCCTCCTAGAGGAACAGGGAAGAACCGAGGCTTTTATGGGGGCTTTGGGAGGGGATAAGAAAAAAAAAGCAGGGAAACTCAGGTTTATAGTTCCCCGTGCTCAGGGTGTGCAGGTGGTTTCTGCAGAGGCCATAGAAACGGATTTAGTGGAGCGTATCATCTGCGGTACCCTGGATACTTCACGCTAACTTACTGATCCCGTTATAAGGGGAGATAGAAGGACTTATTTATTATCTATTTACTTTATAAAAACAAAGTGAAAACACCGGTACTGTTCTGTTTATACTTATACCTGGTTTTGGTATTTCGGACACCGGCTTTTGGACAAGCCGTAGATCCTGCAGAGGAGCAGGAAACAGAGGATGTACAGGAGAATACACCGCCTGAAACGGAAATAGCTGAGGTTGTTTATAGAATAGAAACCATTCGGTTTGATATAAACGGCCGTACCCGGCCTTTGGCGCTGCTAGATGCTGGTAAGTTTCGGAAAGGTGAAGTGCTTCACGGCGAAGTGGGCTTGGCCTACTATATCAAAGATAAAACCCAACTCCTCCTCAACCAGCGGGTCTTGGAGGAGGTGCATATTGACTATGCGGTAGGGCAAGCGGATGAGCAGGGCCTTATACCGGTGGATCTCTTGGTAAGCGTTACGGATACCTGGAATATTATCGTTCTTCCTCGACCGCAGTACGATGATAATAAGGGGTTTGAACTTACCCTCAAGGGCCGGGATTATAATTTTTGGGGCACCATGCATGCCCTACGCATCGATCTGGGGTACCAACGAAATACAGAGGGTGAGAATTCTCTGGTGTTTGAGATTGATTCAGATACCCCTTTCAATGCCTTTGGGTATGCCTTTAATCTCAACTTTGATCATGCTTTTTCTTATACCTTTGAACAGCCCCTGTACTATAAGAACACCACCGGCGTTTCTATGGAACTGCCCTATCAACAGACGGCTTTTACCTTTGGGTTTGAAGAGGCAGTGGTGATCCACGAAGAAAATGAAGATAGGTACAAGCCTGCCTATGGGGATTATGATGACTGGTATATGTCCAGTGAGTTGTACGCTTCCTGGAAAATCCCCACCGGTTTTTTGGTGCATACTTGGGGGGAACTGACCTATACCCCTAAGGTAGCGGGAAAACTTACGTATCCTCAAGAAAACCTGGAATACTTTAGACACGGACCGACCGTCACCCTGAGCCATAGCCTAGGTTTTGGCCGGATAGACTGGATAGGCAATTACCGTAACGGCCTGGAAGTTTCCTTGGATAATGCCTACCAATATAACTTCTATAACCAGGATTGGGACAAAACCCTGTTCCTCACAGTGGCAGGTCACCTACCGGTACGGGATTTTTTCGGTATTTCAGGCCGGTTCCGGTATCGGCATTGGTTTGATGATACTCAGGATGCTGGAGACGCGCTCCGGGGTATGCTGGATAAATCCGTTCATGTGCCCTATATGGTTTCCCTGAATCTGGATTTTCCCTTTCGGATCTTGCGCTTCACCCCTTCTCAATGGCTGGACAACCGGAAGCTCCGGCTGTTTAACTTTGAATTGCACTTATCCCCCTTTATTGACATCGCCCTGATACCGGCTCCCCAGGCAGCCCTTACGGGCGGGCTGGAACTCATCGTTTTCCCAGAGTTTATGCGGAGCCTCTATGTACGGGTGAGTATGGGGTGGAACCTGATTGAAGCGCTAAAGACCAAAAGTCTCCCCGGTGGAGCTAACCGAGAACTCTTCATCGGTATCGGGCATCATTATTAGTTAAGGAGGTAGAGAAACCGTGGCGTATATTGGGGTTATTGGAACTGGGTATGTGGGTTCTGTTTCCGGGGCGTGCCTTGCGGATTTTGGGAACTTCGTAACCTGTGTGGACAAGGATGCTGAAAAGATCCGCTCTTTACAACAAGGGGAGATTCCGATTTTTGAACCTGGACTTGATGCGGTGGTGGAGCGCAATGTTCAAGCAGGGAGATTGCAGTTTACCACGGATCTGAGTTCCACGGTTAAGACCCATCAGATTGTGTTTATCGCGGTGGGTACTCCCGCCGCAGAAGACGGCAGCGCGGACTTACAGTATGTGGAAGCTGCTGCCCGGGAAATCGGTCAGGCTATGGAAGGGTATACCGTGGTGGTAGATAAGAGTACGGTCCCCATTGGTACGGGCCGGAAGGTGGCCCAATGGATCCGGGAGGAGTTGCAAAAACGGGGCCGGGATATACCCTTTGAAGTGGTTTCCAATCCTGAATTCCTGCGGGAAGGGTCCGCGGTCTATGATTTTACCCATCCGGATCGGGTGGTCATCGGAACCGAGGGAGAAACCGCCCGGAAGATCATGAAAGACGTGTACCGTTCCCTGTACCTCAATGAGACGCCCTTTATCGAAACCAATCTTGAATCTGCGGAGTTGATTAAATACGCGGCCAATGCGTTTTTAGCGGTAAAAATCACCTTTATTAATGAGATTGCCAATCTCTGCGAAAAAGCCGGCGCTGATGTGCAGGACGTGGCTAAGGCCATAGGCCGGGATGGCCGGATAGGGCCCAAATTTCTGCACCCTGGGCCTGGTTACGGCGGGTCCTGTTTCCCCAAGGATACCCGGGCCTTGGTAAGTATCGGCAGGGCCTTGAACGAACCCCTGGGTATTGTAGAGACCACCATTGCCAGTAACGAGCGGCAAAAGTTACGGATGGTCGATAAGATCGAAGCAGGTCTGGGTTCCCTATCTGGCAAGACCATTGCCATTCTGGGCCTGTCCTTCAAAGCGAACACAGATGACATGCGGGAAGCTCCGGCCATAACCATTGCCGAAGGGCTGGTGAAACGAGGGGCGCGGCTACGGCTCTGGGACCCGGCAGCCATGAAGGAAGCGGCCTGGCGGTTTAGCGCGCTTACGGAGACCAGCCCAGATGCTTCTACAGAGAAAAGACTGTATTTTGCGGAAAACGAGTACGACGCGCTAACCGGGGCAAGCGCCCTGGTACTGTTGACCGAGTGGAACCAACTGCGGAACTTGGATCTGTCCCGGGTGAAAAGCCTGCTCAGTCTCCCCTACTTTTTTGATTTACGGAATATTTATAAGCGGGAAGAAGTGGAAGCCGCAGGGCTTAGGTATTACGGGGTGGGGCAGCCGGCTGCTTGAGCGGGGTATGGCGTGGCAGTGCGGGTTATATGAAAAAGTTCGTATATATTGAGCCGCTTTATCCGTAATTGTATTTTGAGATTCTTGTAAAAAAGTTATAAA
>JAITAI010000252.1 GCA_031284195.1 Treponema sp. | reverse complement strand
AAAGATGATGCGGTGAACCTGCTCTTAGACTATATCCGGTCTCACGGACTTGCATCCGGGATGCAGGGTTACCATGTGGAAGCCCAAGCGCGCTGGCGTGTTTTTGTCATAGCCGCGCTTATATCCTGGGGGATCGCAAAAGTACTGAATATCAGGAGACGGAATCATGGGTAAGCAACAGATCCGGGGAGGATTGGTTGCTCTGGGTATGGTTGTACAGGGGATCTTACTCTTTTTAGCCTGTTCTTGTTCAATAGAAACCCTCGTAAGCACAGGGAGGAACATCCCAGGGATGCTTCTCATCATGGAGGGAAATTTTTTCAATTCCCGAAACCAATATACCCAGGCCATAGCTGCTTATTTACAGGCCCTCCGCTATACCGAAGCCCGGCCTTATGGGGAATTGGGCTTGGGAGTGGCGTATTATTCCTTGGATGAAGGAGCTGCTGCGCTGGAACGCTTTGCCGCCGCAGGAGAAGCCCTCCAGGATCTGCCGAAAGGGGCTTCTCCTGAATTGGTATACCGAATTCATTACAATAGGGGGGTGGTTTGTTTTAAGGAAGGGGATTATGCCGGGGCTGCTGCGGCCTTTAGGCAGGCCCTGGAGACCGACAACAGCCGTATTGAAGCCAAGCGGAACCTGGAATTAAGTCTCTCAGCCCTGGCCCAGGAAAGAAGGGCCACCGTGGTTTCCCCGCAAGAGGAGGTAGAAACAGCGTCAAAGGCCGGCGCGTCTGCTCTCTTTGAATACCTCTATAGAAAGGAACAAAACCAATGGAAAAGCCGGGAATGGATCGAAGCAGTTCCCGCTACAGGACCGGATTATTGAACAGAAAAAGCGGAAACATACTCGTCTTATTACTCATCTTGGTGTCGTACCTGGGCGCACAAGAAGCCGGGCAAGAAGCCAGGGAGGAAGACCTGGATCAGGCATGGCCTGGGACATCTACCGAAATCCAAGACCCTGCTCTAGGGGTGGTATTGTACGCGTACCCTGAATCGCCGCAGGTACATACCAGTTGGATAGTGGCCCTTTTGGTGGATTACCCGGTGCCCAGGGAGGTTACGGTCCAGCATCCGCTGCTGCCTGAGACCCTTACTTTGGAAAGTATCCGTACAATGCCCTATCGGGCAGGACAAAGTCCAGAATCCGGGAAAGTGCAGACCATGGTCGAATTTTGGTTCATTCCCCAGCGAGCAGGTACCCTTACCTTGGGGCCTTTTGAGGTACGTACCCCGGATACACGCTATTTAACCAAATCGAGCTCCTGGTATATCCAAGGGGAAACAAAAAGAGAGTACCGGCCTGTTTGTTCCTGGCTTAGGCCGCCTCAGTCCCTTCGGATCGGAGAAAGAGGACAGGTGGTCCTCCGGCTGAGGGATTGGGATCCCCGGAAACCCTGGCCTGGGACAGAACTGTTCCTGAAGGAACTGCCGGAAGGGGCACTCCTGGAAGCAGAACCCTTAAGTCCACAGGACCGGGAACAGGGCCTGGTCCTGCGGCTTGGGGTCATTCCCTTGGAAGGCATAGAATTCACCTGGAAGTCCAGGCGCATACTCCATGAAGGGCTGAGCATCGAGATTCCAGAACTTCGCATCCCCTTGATCCCCGGTGTGGCTCCTCCTTCCCCACGTCCCACGGTAACGGATAAACCCCTGGCGGCAGCGCAGTATAGGGAATGGAGCCTTCCCTATACTGCGCCACCGAAGTTTCCCTGGTTCCGGGATGATTACGAACAGGCCCTGAAACGAATCCAAAGCCTCTGGAACCAGGGTAAGATCCCCGAAGCCCTGGGGGAAATGCGCCGGAATGAACGGGAAAACCTGGCAGGCCCTTCTTTTACCCTCCTTCGCCGGGAAGCAGAGCAGGGCCTGGGACTCGCCCTTACCCACGATGAACCATGGAGACCCCGCACCGTATACCGTATCCTCTTGGGGCTCAGCCTGGGGATCCTCGCGTTTACCTTTGCAGCAATCACGCTTCGGCGATTCCACGGAAAGGGGATCGTAACTTCCAGAATAGCTCAAGGTTATAAAGGTATGAGTATGGTTCTGATCCTGGGAACGGCGTTGTTGCTTTTTGCCCTGGCAGGTCTGGGGAAACTTCACCTGGGTACAGCTACCGGACAAGGGGTACTCAGGGCCGCACAAGCTTACCGGGTGCCTGAAGAAGGGGGTATGGTAAGCGCCTCCTTCAAAGAAGGCGAGCCCGTGCAGATCCGTTCGGTATCGGATTGCTGGGTTTATGTGGAATCCTTTGACCGCAGACTAGGATGGGTACCGAGGGATAAACTGATTTGGTATTAAGGAGAACCGATGGATTTTGGGGATATTCTGGATGCGTGGGACCAGCAAACCGCACGAGCCTTGGGGAATAGGCGAAAGGGGGCAGCGAGGCAGAAAGCAGCCCGGCAGGATCCCCCTTCACCTAAGCCCCCTGACCAGAAACATCAAAAGAATCACCAAAAACCGAATCCCCTGACTGCATGGCTGCAGGTCCATGGGGCCTACGATAAGGATGCGATCCTGGATACAGCGAAGGAGCGCCCCTGGGAACGCCGCCACCGGCTGCTTCACACCAGAGCTGATGCGGTCATCGACCTCCACGGGCTTAACCGGGATGACGCGTGGAATGCCCTGCACTTGTTTTTCTCGAACAGTAAACGGCAGGGTTTTGAAAAACTCCTCATTGTCCATGGAAAAGGAAACCACTCCGGCAGCACTTCGGTATTGAAGCATCTGGTGAAAACCTTTATAGAAACCTGTCCCTTTGCCGGTGAAAGCGGTCATGCCAATGCCACGTCGGGGGGGACCGGCGTTACCTGGGTATTGCTCAAGAACCAGAAAAACCCATAAGCGGTATATCATAAGAAATACAGATTCATTCCACCGGCATTCGGGAACGAGGACCTACAGGGATGAACTCAGACTTCCCGATGAATCCCTGGGTTCCTTATCT
>JAITAI010000203.1 GCA_031284195.1 Treponema sp. | reverse complement strand
ACAATCCGCGGATCCACCGGTTCCACCTCCAGGGATATACCATAGAAGATAGGATCCTGGTTACAGGAACACAACAAGAGCCCTCCTAAAAATACACTCCAGAAGGCGAAGCTCAATTTTTTAAAAACCCTCAAAACCATGTTCAAGTACCCCCTCTAGAAGTGATAACGAGCCGCCAAAGTCAATTCCAGGAAATGACCTTGTACGTCCTTAGCGCTCTCCTTAGTCCATTCAGGAACCCACCACCAGGCGGTATTAAGGCCAAAGGACCAGTTCAAATTGAACCGGAAAAAACCAGACGCCATGGCTTTCATAAAAAAGCCAAAATATCCCTCCTCTAGGTATCGTTGCGGCGCGGCTCCAACCGTGAGGGTAAAGGGAAATTCAAAACGGCCCACCACCATCTGGTACCCGGCTCTCAAGCCAAAGGGAACCATATACAGCATATTCTTTCCCAAGGTTCCAGCAGCCATGAGTTCAAATTCACCCCCCACAAACAAATAAGGGGACAAAAAATAATTATAGGCCAAGGAAAAGGTACCGCCGGCAAGATTCACCTTATTGTCCAGGACTCCTGTATTACCCACAAAGAACATCGGAAAAAGCACTCCCAAGGAAATGTTTAAGGTCTGGTCTCCTCGAGCATAGAGGGAAGGCATGATCCCGGACCAATCGGAATCAATAGGAACTTCATCATCAGGCTCTTCCGCTTCCTGAGCACTCAGGGGGGCCTGGAATAACCCGCATAAGTATACGCAAATAATGAAAAGAAAGGAACGTCCTTTTCTCACCATATAACTCCCTGTTACCGAAAGATTGGGTTCATGTTGAGGGCATGTTCCCTCAGGGTAGGGCTCAAAACTCGGTTAGATCCTGATCCCCCTCGTCTTCATCAATAAACAAACCGCCTCGGTCTTTTGTTACTATACCGGATACCGGGGTTCTGTTCAATCGGCGCTTATTTTGCTCAGAGAGACCGTCATTTACTTCTGGAACTCCGGAGTTCGGAGCCCCGATAGGTTCTCCTCAAAATAGAAGGAAGTTCTGTTGAAAACCCCGGCTTCCTCGCTCTGAGACTTGGCTTCCGCTCTCCGAACCCCGGTTCCCTTGCTTCGAGCCCTGGCTTTCTCACTCCGAGCCCCTGTTTCCTTGCTCCGGTTCCCTGGTTCCGAGACTCGATTCCCTCTTTCTGAGACCCGGTTTCCTCACTCCGAGCCCCGGTTCCTTTGTTCGTTCCCCTCAGAACCAAACGGCTTCCCCCATTAGAAAAAGTAAATGATGTTTCCCGGTTATTTTGCTTGATTACGCTGTTCCAGTTCCAGGAATTGCATCAGTATGGGATATTTGGTTAATAACTCTCCATATCGGGCAAGATCATCAAAACGGATTTGGGTAAGCATACGGGTCTCCGGCTGCAGGGCCTGTTCAGAATGGACATATTCCTGCTGTTTGGCCAGGTACCCTGCGTACAGCGTCCGGAACTGTTGGTAGAGACTGAGGTCAGGGAAATCCCGGGTCTTGATGGAACAAGCCAGGTTTTCAATATCAGGAAAGACCCCCTGTATATCCGCTTCCAAGGCTGCTATAGAACCGGAACCCAGCATTTCTTCGAGTTTTGCCGTATCCGTGATATATATCCGCAGCCGCTGTAGGGTGAACGTCTCGATCTGATCGGCCAGATCCGTTTCAAAGGCATCTAACCCCGCTTGATCCATGATATACCGGGTATCTATAAGGGTAACTAAGGAATCCGGTTTAATCGTAAAGGAAAGGCTAACCCATAACTTATAGGCGAAGTCCAAGGTAAATCCCGCGAAGGAGGCATACTCTTTCCCCGATGGTAGAGTCTCCTGGATGCTAAAGGAACGGCTTACCTGGTCCAAGGTAAACGCCTGGATCTCCGCATTAGTGGGAATCAGGGTATACCACACCCAGCGGAATTCTCCTGCCCGGATGATCCTGGGGTCCACGCCGTGGGTTTTAGAACGCAATACTCCGTAGGCGCCAAGGGGAACCATGAGTTGAACCCAGCCGAAAAAGAAGGCCGTACCACCTATGATACTGAGTATGATACCTATCACCACAAATTTCCTCATAATCCTTTCCTTATCTATATACTAATTGTTTTGATACAGGTTAGTTAGCAGTATTTTCGATAATATACAGGGTTCTTTCTTAATGTAGGGTCCCTGCCTAGGGTTTTATTGATTTTAAGATACTTCCATGAGTATACTTCTCGTATATTTTTATTATATTTCTATTGTTATCATAAACGAAGAGCGGGCTATTAGCAACAAGCCGGGTTTTTGTTTCTGATACGTGCAGATGTTGAAGAAAGGATACCATGCAAACCATGACTCCACCTGAAAAGAAACCGATCATCCTCATGCTGGTGAAGCGGACAGTGCTATTTTTCTTTGGGCTCTGTCTTTTAAGCCTTTTCCTGTACGGTATCGGAACGAATCAGGGATTTATGGATCGAACCCAGTTCATGTTGTTACGTATAACGGTTATGGTGGGGCTTTTTATAGGAGTTGGTTCTATGTATGGGATTGGCTTGGATCTATGGCTCATTTTCCATAAAAAATACCGGTATCTCATCGGTATTGGAGGGTATCTCTGCTTAGGGGTCTTTGGTATCGCCATAGCTGGCCTGGCGTCATTCATCCTGGTTCTTGCAGAAGGAAACCTATGAAATTCATAAAACGAAACGCCATGAAAAGGAAAGCGGTAAAACAGCTCACCGCATTGCGGGGAGCAACCTGCTGCCGCAACGAAGTTGAGGATATGCAGGTTCAGGTGAGGGCCTTGTATGATGAACTGTTGCAGAGGAACCATCTGCAGGAGAGGGATCTGGTATCCCTCATCTTCTCGGTTACCCAAGACCTAAACGTAGAGAATCCCGCAGCAGCCCTACGGTACCTAGGGCGCGCCCCGGATGCGGCCCTCTTTGTGGTCCAGGAGGCCGTGGTTCAAGGCGGTATACCCGGGGTCATTCGGGTCCTGATCCATGCCTATCTTCCTGAAGGGGTAGGGATCTATCATGTATACCGGAATGGCGCCGAGGCCTTGCGGCCGGATAGGACCTATCCTGGAGGGAAATAAACTTATGGTGTTTCTTGCAAAAATCGCTACGGCCCTCATATTGCCTCCAGGATGTATCATCCTGGGGATGCTTATCCTAGGATTTATCCTGCTGCGCCGGGGTAAAGCCCGATGGATAGTAGGGGGGATCGGGATACTTTGTTACTTGTTTGCTATTGAGCCTGTCCAGGATCTACTGCTCCGTCCTTTGGAAGATTGGTATCCGCCACTGCCGGTAGAAGCGGAACTCAGGGAAAAAATCGGTGTTGCCGATGCCCTGGTGATCTTGGGCGGGGGAACGATTCAGGGTTCCCCTGAAGCAGGAGAACACCGTGACAGCCTTTCTGCATCTGCCTTGAAAAGGCTGGTCTATGGGTTTAGCTTGAAGGATCTTTTTGCCGGGGAGTATGTGCTGACAGGGGGTAAAGTATTTGACCACGGACAGGAAGCAGAAGCTGCTGTGGCTGCCGGGGTTCTGATCTCCCTGGGTTTAGAGCCGAAACGGATCGTAACCGAAACAGAGAGCCGGAATACCTGGCAAAATGCCCGGAATGTGGCTGAGAGTTTCGGGTACCAAAAGGTTATACTGGTTACTTCCGCATATCACATGCCCAGGAGCGTATTCTGTTTTGAGAAAAACGGCATCATGGTTATTCCTGCACCCACGGATTACTATAGTCACCGGAACAAGCGCTACGATCTGTTCAGTTTTCTGCCCTCTATGGGTGCGTTTTTCGGAACCTGGATAGCCCTGCATGAATATGTAGGATTGGTACAGTATGGCTTGGTCTATTCCAGGTAATCCCGCTCCATAAGGCCCTTCAGCGGGAGAGCGCTTGGGTTTTC
>JAITAI010000155.1 GCA_031284195.1 Treponema sp. | reverse complement strand
GACGGCCAGAAACAAACCCTGGGACCGGTCAAAGTATTTGTATCGCGGCATGATAGGCGCAGTATGCCACAGTTTTTGTGATTCGTCTACTTTTCCGACAGCCTCAACAGGACTGTATATGCTTCACCGCTATCGGCGGCTCGAGGTTCCGTTCGCCTAGGTCAGTCGCTACGCTCCTTCCCACGGCTCACTCCACCCACATTTTGCCAGCCCTGGTTTTTGCTTTGCAAAGCCCTTATTCGGGCTGGCAAAACGTCATATACAGCCGGAACGTTACTAATATTTTTTGAAAAATATTAGACAAAATAAATTTCTAAAATAGTATAAAAAGGCACTCGGTAATTCTTAATGCAATTGAGAGAATAGCTCTTAAGGCGTTCTAAAGTCAAGTGTTCTTCTTGGCCGCTCATTGAGTAATCTCGCAATGCTTGATACATCCCGCCACGTCAGTTCCCTGAAATCCTCTACTGGATAGAGCATATCCCGTATCAGATAATTCGTATTTTCCCCGTCCCTTGCTCCCCGGTGAATAGGGATGACAAAAATATACCACTATTGCCGTATTTTCAGAGAGCTGTTTGTGTTCGCTGTTCTCTTTCCCCTGGTCAAAGGTTATGGATTTTCTAAGCGCCGGTTCAAGTCTTTTAAACCGCTGCTCAATCTTCTTTCGTACCGTCCAGGCATTCATACTTTTTAACAAATCCATCTGTACCAATCGACTCGTGCGCTCTACCGTTACCCATATCGCCGGCTTATGGTCTTTGCCTATAATGAGGTCTCCCTCCTAGTGTCCGGGTACTTCCCGGGCGTTTATTTCACCCGGACGGCTGTCTATAGGGGTCATGTCAGGTATTTTTCCCCGTTTCTCCCCCGCTTTCCCTCGAAGACGCACATCTTGCAATGCCCGCTTTTTCAGTTCCCCCTTCATGGGGAAGAAAATATAGGTATAGATGGTTTTACCCGACATGGCATAGAAAGGGTATTCTTGTTTAAGCCATGTGGCAACTTCTTCAGGCGACCACCTCTTTTCCAGTTGGCTCTTAACTCTAGTCCACGCTTCATTGGTCATTTTTAAGGTGCGGACGCTGATTCCTTCTGGCTTCAAGGTGTCTAGCCTCGGCAATGAGAGGGTTATACATCCGGTTGTCCATGCCTTTTTCCAGTTCACGGGTACTACTGGATGACCTTCGGTTCAGCGCCGCTGCTATAGCCGAAGGTTTAAGTCTTTCAACATACAGCAGTCTGAAAATGTCTATCCGCTCTACCATGGTCATCCTTTGGTAAGTCATCCTTTCCTCCTAACGCATTATACTTTTTGCGTTAGGAATTGCCGAGGGCCGTATTATTTATACAGAGGAGGGAAGTTTACCGTATAAATGGTAAATTAGTCTACAAAGGAGAAAGGCTATGTCTATGTATGAAGGGAGAGACCTCAGAAAAGAGGTTAATGACTTAGAAATCGAAGCCATGGAAGATATTGACATGGGGAGCCGGGAATCCACTTTTGCGGCACTGGACGTTATCCGTGAGCATAATAGGCAGTATCCTCAAGAAAGGCTGGCGGAAATGATGGAGACAGCCCGCAAGGAAGCCTCTGAAAATATGGGCGGTAGGAAATGACAAGGAGTATTTTAGAATGGCCGATTTAATGAAAGAGGCCGACAAACTTGGTATCCTCAATATTGACATAAGGGGGGATAAAATCTCTCCGAAACTTATTCAAATCGCCATAGAAGCGACAAAACAGCTTGATTCCCCATTGGATAAAGAAATAATTACCCAGAAACTTCAAAAGACAGATAGTGTTTTCGCCGCCCAGTATAGATAAGCCGCTGATCAAAGATATACGGTGGGTAATTAAAACCTTTCGCCCGTTATTGCAGGTGCTTAAGGTTCAAAACATACCTTCCCCACCGTACGTTACAGGTATATCTTGCTGATACCAGGGACTGGATAATCCAGGGTATGAGCCGATGTATTGTTATTATTGAACAGCGAAGTTTACTAGACGAAGTTGGCGGAATGCTTATCACATCTCATAATATGGAGCTTGATTATTTTAAGCTCCATATCATCATTAATAGCACCATCCTAAATGACCGTGTAAAAGAAAAAATCACCGCAGTCCATGAATTTACCCATACTGTAGCGGCATTGTCCGCCATAGTAAGGTAAGATCAAAGGAGCTCATAAAGCGGCTCAAGGATATATTTAAAAAGAAAGCCCATGTATTCTATTTAAATGATATAGAGCATTTGGTTAAAGAATTAGTAGAAAATACAAAACCAAAAGAAGGTGCCGATACAGAATATTTTCCTGATGAGCATTTTAGACTCGGGTTTGATGATTTTCCGATCAGCTATCCCATTATTTTTGATGAATTTCTTTTTTCAAGGGAAATGTTTGAAGAATATTTTTCAAAGGAGACTATTAACTCATTTCGTGATGCACTCAGCAAACGTAATAAAAAACTGATAAACGAGATAATATCTCCAATTATAACGAATATCTCTCAGAAAAAAGCTCTGCATGAAGATTTTGTTGTCCATCGTAGCATAAATTTTCTTATCTTTGATTATATAAAATTTCTGTTCAATAAAAAATAAAATGCGAAAATATTACATTTTCATCATAATTATGACGAAAATAAGGGTATGATTAGAGAAAACCTGAAAGCCGCCATTGATAAGTCCGGTTTGGTTGTAAAGGAAGTGGCCGTAAAATCGAATGTCAAAAAAAGGACTATTGACAAATGGGTAAGTTCTGTCCGGAACACTGGCTGGGCATGGGAGCTGCCGCCCCGAATTACGGATATTGTCCATGACCTTGTCGTGCTTGATGACCGGGAACTGGATATAATACGCGGGGCGGTCTCCGCTGCGGTGGCAGGAAGTAAAAAGGGGATGGGAACAGAGGGGGCAGTCAGGTGATACCCTTTCAGGTGAAAGAATAGATTGAAAAAGAGGCGTACCCCTCGGTAGATGTTGAGAAAATTTATAAAAAACTAGAAAAAATCAAAGAGAACAACAAAGGGATGGAGTTTACCAATACCTTAATTGGCAGACCTGCAACTCACGAAGGAATCGACAATTTCCAGTTGGAAGGCACTGTACCCGCGCAAGTACACCAGGATGGACGGACCTCTAGCGTAGCTGCTTAGCAAGGTTAATTAGCGTATAATCCAGGCTCAGGAATCCCGCTATACAGGAGTTTGATGGATTTCACGTCCGAAAGGAACCACCCTAACACACCCTGGAGAGAGCATAGTGTTACGCTCATTTATGCCAATGAAAATTATAATTATGATGAATTATTACAACAGATAAAGATTATCATAACAGATGAAAAGAAGCCCTAATAGAAGATGGCTAGACAATACTTTTGATAAAAAATCCAAATTTGGAAGTTTTTTGTTTGATAATGTGGGGAATATAGTCTACACTATAATTATAAGGATACGCAGGACCGGCGAATTCGACAAATGGCTTATAAAACTTCGGGATAATACCGGCAAGGCTCTTATTCTTGACAGAATCAGGCGGCTTGAAGACGGGAACCGAGGGGATTGGAAGCCTATTGAAGAAACCTGTTTGAAATGCGTATCCGTTTCGGGCCTGGTTACCGGGTGTATTGTACGGACACCGGACAAGAAATCGTCATCCTGTTGTGCGGGGGTAATAAGTCCACACAGCAGGGGGATATTGAACGGGCAAAGAAAATAGTCCTTGAACCCTTGAAGGAGGAAAACGATGGAAACAGTTAAAGATTTTGACCCCGCAGAATACATAGACAACAAAGAAGTCGCTGTTGAATATCTAAAAGCGGCCCTCGCTGAAAATGACACTAAATTTCTTTTACGGGCTATCGGCGACATTGCTCGTTCCAAGGGCATGGTTCAGCTTTCACAGGAGCTCAATCTTGACCGCAAGGGGTTGTATAAAGCCTTTTCTCCAGAAGGGAACCCGTCATTTTCAACGGTGGTGAAGCTTCTCGATAACTTGGGCTTCCGTCTCAGTGTGGAACAGAAAGTATCCGCATAAGGCCGCCCCAATCGGTAGGATAAAACGATGACGCATAAATTTTCTGAATTGGAAGAAAAGATGAGCCCGGAATCCCGGACGCGTGTTGACAAGGCGGTACAGGAGGCCCTCAAGGAACTTCCCCTTGATGAACTGCGGAACGCCCGGGGCCTTTCCCAGAAAATGCTTGCCGAAGCCCTGGGTATCCAGCAGCCCCTATTGCCAAAATGCCCAAATATAGAGGGTTTTTCTTGTATACCGGTCCTGTTATCTATATAATTATCATAGGAGTGATGCCATGTTAGCCGTTGATTTTGAGTATTATACCGCACATCAGGCTGAGATTGTTAATGGTCACCTTGGGGAATTTATAGTCATTAAAGATGCTCGGGTCCTAGGTTATTATAAAGATGAAATGACGGCCTTTACCTCAATGAAAACCGAAGTTCCCGGAACCTTCATGGTTAAGAAATGCAAGCCCCAGGGCAAAGACATTGAAACATACTATGGCAGCCAGGTCGTTTTTGCATAAATGGGTGTTCAAGCATTTACTTTCAAGGCCAGCAGGTTTCTTGCCAGTATACGAACCCCTATATCCATCCGGCAGTCTCTCCAATTCTGCCACACCTTTGAGCTGAAAAGCTTGCAAACGGATACAGGCGCTTCGCTTTCCTCAATCAGCCAAGGGCTGGCTGGCCGCCTGGGATTGAACAAGGTTGACCGGTGCCGGATATCCGGTTTCGGCGGTTATCATATAGCAAATATCGACCTCATTGACGTTTTGCTTCCAAATCAGGTAGTAATCCCCAATGTCCGAGTAGCTGAGTTCATAGATAATGGGAAATTTGATGTGATCGTGGGGATGGATATAAGAAGGTGATCCACAAAGTATGATAGTCCTCAAACGAAACCATAATTGAGGTCAAAGAAGGCCATGTCAAACGCTTTCCGGTGGTTGAATAGCTTCTTCAAAAAACTAAAGGTCCTCCGAAATGCCCGTCTCACCCGGCAATGGTTCCCTGCTATCCCTACCGTGTGCTCGTTTCCACAGTCATAAAAGGCTTCCGCAAATGCAACCAGGAAGCTATTTCAATCATCCGTCGCTATCCGCTCATAGCTTATCCAAAGCCGTTTTATCCTCTTCCTCAGTTTTTGGACTGTTTTCAGGTCCTGTTTTCCCCATACAAACGCCACGATCTCCCCCCTTCCCCGGTGATAACCCG
>JAITAI010000079.1 GCA_031284195.1 Treponema sp. | reverse complement strand
AAACATCGGATCGTACCCCTGCCCGATCTGACGCTCAGACTGCTCAAAGAACATATTGTACGGAAAGGGCTTAACGATGACGACTTCTGTTTCACGGCTAAAAAAGATCCGTCCCGGCCCGTTACCGAATGGTACCTTCGTAACCATATGACACAGGTCATTAAAAAGGCGGGGATACCACAACAGGGGAGAAAACTGGCACTCGATTCCTTCCGGTTCACCTATGCGACCCATCTGTGGCGGGAAGTCCCGGCCAGGGCGGTTATGCGACTGATTGGTCGCAAGACCTTCGGGATGATGGAGCAGTACACCAAGCGGAGTATTGACGGCTCCTTTGCAGAGTTTATCGGCGCGGAATTGGCGGTCGGAAAACTCTTTTCCCAAAACGGAAAAACGGACCATCAAGGCTTATCCTGAAAGCTGGGCTTTGATACGGATAACGAATGACATCGAAATAATCATGAGGGGGAACTAATGATACTGCGTGATGAAGCCGTCCAAAAGATAACCGAACAATGGGCCAGGGAAACGGAAAAGGAAGAACGGAAGCTGATACGGAAGAAGGCCATTGGGAAATACTACCGGAAGGGATGGGTAGCCGGTATCGTATGGGTAGCGGGATTTATGGTTCATAAAGGCCGCAAGGATATAGCCCAAGCGATTATGAAAGAAGCGTACCTTGACCGGGAGCAATGCCGGGAAGCAGGGTTATCAGACTTTGATTTACAGATTATTAGGAACATCTTTGAAAACGGATAAAAAACGGTCCGCCGGAACGATTGTCTTGTTCCGGCGGATCAAATAGCGGTTGTCCGGGCCAGTCGGTACAAGAAACTATTCCACCTTGGGCTTGCGGCCTCGGGGCTTCTTGGCTTCGGCGGCGGGGGCCGCAGCCTTGGCGTCGCGCTTCGCAGGAGCGGCCTTAACCGCCCTTTTTGCCGCTTCTTCGGGATCGATGATCGCGGCGGCAGGGGCGTTCTTCTGTATCGCCTTGATACCCTTAATACACGCCGCCTTGTTTTCATACGCCTGGCTTGCGGCGATGACTTCTCCGTTACTCGCCTTGAGATGGAACCGGTATTGTTTTTTCCGGTCAGTAAAAATTTCAAATTTTGCTGCCATGTGGCACTCCTTTTGAGATTTGATTATATCTACTATAAAACCTTGGAAAGCCTTTTGCAAGGGGGCTTTCATCCATCGGCCTGACCTGATAATCTCCTTAACGCTGGCTAGGCAAAAATTTTGAACATCTATCCCCTTATTGATAACCCTCTATATCTGATACCATCTGATATTATCATCAGATTCAAGAGAATCACAGATAAAATCAAACTTCAGACTATATTGACTCGCAGTGTATCTTATTGTAAAGTTGAAAAAAATACCGCATAATATGAATATATGGTGAATAGAGAAAGGAGGAACCGATTTATGGCACAGATTGATATATATCGAGACAATTTTTTAAGAAAAAAGGCTGAATTGGCAAAGCTACAAAGCGATAAAGCTACAGAGACTAAAAAAGCACCAATACAAACTAATAAAATATTATCTGCTAAGCGAGCTATACAAACGACTAAATCTGCATCTATAATCACCTCTAAATTACGAGAAATAGAGACAGCCGAAAAGGCTTTGGCCGATATTGAAAAAAAAGTAGCTGACATTGATAGCAAGATTGCTAAAAAGGAAAAGGAAATCGCCGATGAAGAAAAAAAATTTAGGCAAGAAGAGGCGCGGGAGCAAAAGAAACGGGATGATCTAGAAAAGAAACGTCTTGTTGAAGCAGACAAGCAATTTAAACAAATGCAGTCAACACTAAGTACACATGAGCGTATCCAGGTGCAAATGAAGCGAGATATTTTTAATTTGCAATCTATTCCAAAATCTATTACAGTATTATTCATGGCATCAAATCCAACGGGTACAATTCCTCTTCGATTGGATGAAGAAGCCAGAAGTATTTATGAAATGATTAGGAAATCAGAACATCGTGATAGTGTCAAGTTTGAAACACGATGGGCTGTGCGTCCATTGGATGTTTTACAAGCAATTAATGAATTGAATCCTAGTGTGGTACATTTTAGTGGGCACGGTTCTGAAACTGAGGAAATTGTTTTACAAGACACCAACGGGAACTCAAAGCTGGTAACCAAGGAAGCAATTGTTCAAACGATGATGACATCTTCCGAGCAAATACGATTGGTCTTTTTTAACACTTGTTTTTCCCATACCCAAGCAAAGGCTGTAGTTAAGCATGTAGAAGCGGCTATCGGTATGACTATATCAATCGGGGATGATGCCGCAATGATATTTGCAGCACAGTTTTATTCAGCGATTGGTTTCGGACTTTCTGTAAAGAAATCATTTGAACAAGCTAAAGCCGCTCTTATGCTTGAAGGAATTCCAGAAGAAAATACTCCTGAACTCTATGTCAGGGATGGATTGGATCCAAATGATATTATTATTGTGAAGCCATAATGGTATTTCAAAACGCAAACAACGGTCAATAATGTTTGCATCAGGTCCGGTATTTCGAGCAAACAATTTAACATGATGTAGAGTCGTCCCCACCTCGATTACCTAATTATCTGCCAGAGACTACCGTATGCCCTCCGTACTCATGCCAGTAAAAGGTAACGGTACAGGGATTCTCCCCGGTCCGGGAAGCTATCTCCACCGAACCCCGGCACCTCATGGAAGGATTAGGGACCAGGCTGGAAAGCGGGCAGAGATACATACCCGAAGACGCTTTTATCTTTGCTACCGCCATTCCCCGGTACTTGTGATACAGGCCCATCCCCACTTCTATAATATCACCCGACAGACGATCCCGCTTACCGCTCCCCATGTCTCTGGGAAACCAGACCGGATAGCAGCCGATGTCTTCAATGACAACATTAAACCAAGTGAAGGTCAAAATCATCTTCCAAAAAGGCCGCATAGTCCCCATCAACTTTCCCCTTGTCCCGGTGGAGGCACCAGAGAGCGGCCGCCACGGTGAGCAGGGAACAGAGCAGGACAAGTCCGGTTTCAAACCTCCAATCCAGGGCCGCGAGGAACCCCAGCATACCGCAGCCCAGGGCAATAATAATGCGGCGGTTTCGCTTTTTACAGGTTATTCCGAATACATGGTAGCTCAGGATCATCCCCATGATATAGCCGTGGATCATGCCGAGACCGGCGGCCTGAAGACGGTTCAGGGTGAAGGAAAGCAGGATAATCCCATTCGCCGCGATAAAGACGCACAGGGTTTTGACGATACGGATTTCATAGGCCGTAGTGTAGTAGACCGGGCTTTCGGTCATAGTTTTCCTGTTATCGTCCAAAATCAAACTCCATGCTTTTTTCGGTTTGCCGCTTGGGGCGGTATTCGACATTGTTTTTGAGGCAATCGCAGACGATGTTGTATATCTTCTTTTTTTGCATATAATACTCATACCCCCGTTCCCCAGGCCGGAAGTTATCCCACTGGTTATGGTTTTGGTGGGCCAGAATATCC
>JAITAI010000058.1 GCA_031284195.1 Treponema sp. | reverse complement strand
CAGTAAGTAAAAACTGGGTCCTCATCTTCTCCAACCACGGGACCCGGTAGAACATTCCCGCAGCGGAGATGCGGGAATGTTGGCCCTCACGGACGCCGCCTTCAGCTCAGAAAAACGAGACCACCCGCACGCCAGTAGCGACACTGGTACAAGGAGACTTTTAAACAACTTGAGGAAAAATGCAGGACCTTAAGAGACGCTATTTCTTCAAACCGCCGCCCACCAACGCGGACCTGGTGAGCTTGGGTCTCAAGCGCGCCAGCCACGGCCCAGGCGAGTGCTGAGACCTTCCTCGTGGAACGGCACGAACTGGAACTGCGGATCCTCTACGTTACCGGAGACCTAAACGATAAGGCGAACAAGGGCTGCTGGATCTGGTATGCGGTGGTTCTGCTGGAGGGTGAAGCCCCTGCAAACCCGGAACAGCTTACCAAGTCTTTCTATACCAAGCGGAAGAAGGATGTGATGGACTTCGACTACCCTGACAGCAGAAAAACACCCTGGTTCGCTATCGAGAACGAGGGGAAGAAGGATCTCTCTGCGGATAAAGACCTCAGTCAGGAAAACAAGCAGAGTATTGGGGTCATACTTACGGAAATCACCCGGTTTACAATTACCTCACTGTGCCCGTTTCAAAATTAACTGGCTTTTGAAACGGGCCCTCTCTACTAATCTTTGCAAAAGGTACTACACCCGATCACGTCAGATTAACCCGAAAGCAGAAAAGGTGGCGAATTACGTTCGTTTTCGGCTCCGCTTGTATGAGTAAGCTATGCTCTAGAACTCTTGAGCGCTTTTTTACCTATAGCGGACCAATTCTTCAATCTTTTTTCGCGTTTGGTCATGCCGATCCGGAGACTTGGGTTTATCTTTTCCATACCCAATCAAGAGTATATTAATGGGCTCAAGATTCGATGGCAGTTCAAAGGCATGGCGAACCACATTCCGGTCAAATTTACAAACCCATAAAGTATCTAAACCCAAATCAGTGGCTTCCATCATCATGTGATCCGTAACGATACTCGCATCCACCTCAGTACTTTGAAATGCATCATAAGAATTTTTCCAGGCTGTATCCCTATTACCGCATACCAGAATGACCAGGGGAGCGTCAAATAGGTTTCCCGCTTTTTGTAGCTTCTGTAGATGGTGTTCATCCCGAATAACCCATAATTCATAGGGTTGATTGTTATGCGCACTAGGACTAACCCGGCCTGCTTCCAGTATTTTTTGCAAATCTTCTTCACGGACCTTATCCGCTTTATAGGCCCTGCAAGAATACCGTCTTTTCGCCAGTTCTAAAAAATCCCTCATTCCTCATCCTCCATCTCTCATTTCTAAACATGCAACTAGTTCCCCACCCATAATAAACTCTTCATATATATACCCCAGGTATTTTATGCCTGTCAATATAGGTTTCCTGCGCTGGTCCGTTGGAATCTTTAACAGGAACGCCCCTTGCTGCCCATGCAGCGCTTTTGAGTCTGTACAAGGCCATATCCGTCCAGTTCAAGGGTAGTGGCTCTTCGCCCCCAAACCCTAGACCGCTGGATGCGATCACCCTTCTCCCACATAAGCCTTCTGGACCCCGTCGTCTTTAAGCAGAGCGGCCCCGGTGTTCTGCATGGTAATGACCCCGGTCTCAAGTACATAAGCCCGGCGATTCCCAAGACGGCATGGACGTTCTGTTCGATAAGCAGGACCGTAGTACCTTTCTGGTTAATCTCTTTGAGAATAGTAAAGATCCTCTTGGCAATCAGAGGGACAAAACCCAGCGAGGGCTCGTCTAACATAAGGAGCTTGGGCCTCGCCATAAGGCCTGGGCAAGGGCAAGCATCTGCTGTTCCCCGCTGCTTAAGGTTCCAGCAGGCTGGCGTCTCTGCTCCTTAAGCCGGGGAAAAAGGGCGAAACAGTGTTCCTTGTCTTGGCGTATGCGGTCCTTATGGGTTTGAGCAGAGGCCCCAAGACACAGATTCTCATCTACCCTGAGATTGGGAAACACATGCCGTCTTTCGGGAATGAGTACCAAGCCCATAGACACAATCGTTTTGGAATCCTTTTCGGTAATATTCTCCCTGTTCCAGATGATTCGGCCTGAAGCGCTTTTCACCAGCCCTGCCACGCTGTTCAACATAGTACGTTTTCCTGCACCATTCGCCCCAATAAGGGTGATGATCTTACCGTATCCACTCCCTACAGGACATGGATCCCGCCGTAAAACACCGAAGACCTTTAATCTTCAGCATTATTCCACCTCCAGATAGGCATCAATGACGGCTTGGGTTTTCTGAATCTGTTCCAGGGTTCCTGCTGCGATAGTAAGGCCGTAGTCAAGGATGTAGAGTCTAGAGCAAATACCCATGACCACCTGCATGTGATGTTCGATGAGGAGCACTGAAATCTTGAACCTATCCCGGATACTTACGATGAAATCCATGAGTTCGTAAGACTCCTGGGGGTTCATCCAGCAGTAGCACGGTGGGCCTTGTGGCAAGGGCCCGGACGATCTCCAATCGGCGCTGCTTACCCTAGGGCAGGGAAACCGCAGGAGTATCCGTATGGTCCAAAAGCCCTACCGATGCGAGGAGTTCTCGAGCAAATGGATTACCGTTCTCTGGCGAGGTAGCCTGAGAGATGGGGTACGAACTCAAAAAGATTCGGCTGTTCCTAGAGTATACAGGCCAGATAGATAAAAGCGGTAAACATGCGAGCAAGTTTGTCATAGCGGGTGCAAATTCCTCGAAACCCCTTGAGCCGCCGGAACAATCGTTCTAGCTCATTCTGCCGTTCATACACTTCTTGGTCATACTCCCCCGGATGAACCCGGTTCCGTTTCATCGGTACTACCAGATTAAACTGTAACTCCCAGGCCCTAAGCCCGGTTCGTTCGTCTTCATACGCCCGATTCATCAAGAGATTAACCGTATCGTCCTGTTTTCCGATAGTTTCCAGGAGCAACTCTCCATTGCATCCGGGACGTTTCCCCCGGACCGCCTAAAGGCAATCAGCTCCCTATCCCCCACGTGAGGGCGTGTATCTTCGTGTTCCATCCTCCACGGCTCTTCCCAGCCGCCTGTGGGCCGTTTTTTCTGGCTCCATGAGCGTCAGGATACGTTTTGACTATCATTGAATCCAGACAGTATCCCCGGATACCGGCAATCTTTCCCCGGACAGCTCCACAAAAAACCGCTCCGGTACACCCTTTTTCCGCCCAGCGGCTCAACCGGACAGAGATCACCTGCCAATCCCCAAAGGTTTCAGGCAAGCTCCGCCACTTACCACCGTTCTCACA
>JAITAI010000030.1 GCA_031284195.1 Treponema sp. | reverse complement strand
CGCTTCGGCTTACCCCCAATAGTCTGGCCATCTTCGTAACGGGGTACTGTCCTTGCTACTGGTGCATGAACAGGTACGCCGTTACCGGGGATTTCCTACCGTGAAGATGGCTATTGCTTTTTTTAAGATTTCATTCGTCTCCAGCAGGTCGGCATTTTCTTTCCTGAGCCGTACCATCTGTTCATCTCTAGCATTTCCTCTACCGGTGAAGGCTTTCATCGGTCCTGTTTCACTCCGCTTCATCTCCCGCATCCATCGAGCAAGTATATTCCGGTTAATGCCAAGGTCTTGGGCTATCTCCGTCTGCTTCCGGTTTGTGTTCTGGGCAAGTTCCACTGCCCGTTCCTTAAACTCTTTAGTAAAAACGCTTCTTGCTCCCATGATACTCCCTTTTTTGATCATAGGCTTAACTTCCTGTCCATTCAGTCGGGGGAATTCCACATGTAAGTAATGCGCTTATGACGGCCTGCACGAACCACAAGCCGGGGAGCGGTCTGCTTTTTCATTCAGACCGGGGTGTGCGGTATTGCAGTAAGAAATTTCGAGAGATGCTATCGGCGCGGTCCACAGGTCAGACAGCGTATGAGCCGGAAAGGGAACTGTTGGGGCAACGCCTGTGCGGAGCGTTTTTTCAAGACGTTAAAAGGGGAAGTGCGGGCAGAGGTAATTGAATTATAGAGAACTATATTATACTAAGCGCCGTAGATATTGGGCGCTCGGCTATGCTCTATACCGATAGCAGTAACACCTTGTAACGCTGCTTAACCTACTGTCCATCACTTCGGGGGAATTCCACCGAGCTAATCCAAGAACCTTGTCCCAGGGACCTGCGATTCGTAGGAGCTTTTCCCGGATTTTCCTTCGGGTTTCTACCTCGGATGTCCTAGCCTAGCCCAGGAAGGAGACCCCCCTTGGCCCAATGAGCCAGGGTATTGACCCGCCTCCGTACTCTGGAGGTTTAGCTTGCCAACACCCGTTTATCCTGCCAGTGACCGCGCTTCCAGCGCCAGACATAACAGATACCCCGTACACACCAATCCGACACCATCGCATACCAGACCCCCATCGCACCCAGCCCCAGGGGGTAGGCCAGAAGATAGGCAGCGCTTACCCGGATAAGCCACATGGAGAGAATCGCCACCACCATACAATACCGGGCGTCCCCGGCAGCACGCAAGGCGTTGGGCAAGGTAAAACTCGCAGGCCAAGAAACAGGGGATACGATACAGTGGATACAGAGAAATCCCTTCGCCAGTTCATGGGCTTCAAGGCTGAGCTGAAACATACCGAGTATGGGGTCCATTAACATAAAGGTCAGCCCGCTAAAGAGAAAAACCGAACCATAGGTCAGTTTCATCAACTTTGCGGTGTTACTCCGGGCGCTCCTATAATCTGCAGCGCCTACACATTGCCCTACGATGGTGAGCATCGCCATAGCAAAAGCATTGGCAGGCATAAAGGAAAAGGAATTAATCACCCCGGCAATGGCATTGGCGGCAATGGCCGCAGTACCAAAGGAGGTAAAGATCCGGGAAACCAGGATCTTACCGATTTGAAACAGGGAACTTTCTAATCCGCTCGGTATGCCCACTTGTAATATGCTGCGGATCAGCACCGGTTCAAGGGTAATCTTCCCTATCCCCGCAAAGGAGAAGGGAAGCCGGCGGTCCACGAGGAGCATAAAGGTCAATACCGCAGCAGCCACCATGCGGCTTATCAAGGTAGCGATAGCCGCGCCAGCTACTCCCAGATGGAAACCGTAGATGAAGAGCCCATTACCGGCCACGTTCAAAAGGTTTACTAGCAGAGCTACCAGCATGGTAACCCGGCTATTCCCGATACTCCTAAAAAGGGAAGCCGCAGCATTATAGATCGCAAGAAAAGGGTAGCTCAGGGCGCTGAGCAAAAAGTAGGTTTCCGCGGCCTGCATCACCGCTGGGGTGATTCGTCCGTATATGCTTTGCAAAAGAAGACGGCGCCCTACTAGGGCAAAGCCCATGATGATCAAGGCCGCGGCAATATTAACATACATCAGTTGCTTGGATGCACGGCCTGCGGTTTTCATGTCCTGCCGTCCAATATACTGACTGACCACCACCGCACCCCCCGTAGCCAAGGCGCCAAAAGCGATGATGAGCAGCGTATTAATGGCGTCCACCAGGGATACCCCGGAAACCGCATATTCCCCAATGGCCGCTACCATCACCGTATCAGCTATGCCAATGGTAACCCCCAAGATCTGCTCTATCACTAGAGGCCATATAAGCCGAAACAGGGCTTGATTATTCCACCTTTCAGCCATGAGCGTGCTGTTCAAAGACAAAACCTTCTTAGTACAAACCTATAAAGCCTGTGGGGAAACCGGCTCAACGATCATGATCAACCCTGCAAGACCCTCATGGCTATGACCGGTAATCTCCATGGATTTTAATATAATTATAGGTCAGATCCCAGCCCCACACCACTGCCGGACCTTGCCCAAGGGTACTGATAATCTCGATTGCATCTTTCAAAAGGATCTGGCTTGCTTTATCTTCAGAAAAGGGAAGCCTGTACCTCCTTTGCATAGGCTAAGATGCCCGCTGCGCTTACACAGGCTACTTCTGCCTTATGAGGATCAAAGTCAATTCCCCTGTAACCCAAGGCACAGAGGACCTTGCCCCAATTCGCATCTGCACCGAAACCTGCGGCTTTTACCAAGTTATAGGCAATGCACCCTAAGCTGGTTGGAAAATTATAAAATAAAAAAAATAATGGCTTAAGAACTCAATAATGAAATTTGTCTTATAAAAAATAGTGCATTAGAAGGTATTGATTTGATTATTATTATACCAAGCGACTACGCCGCTCGTTGGAGGGCGTTATCCTTCAAAAAACAGAGGCGGAGCAGCGGTTTCGCCGTCCCACCGCCCCAGCCGTCATTGAAAGAAAATGATTGATACCGCACTACTCACAAGTACAGGCAGCAGGATCAACACAGCAGGAGCCATCTTCGGCACAGACGTTGCCTATTGATTTAGCCGAAACGATGAGCATAATCATCCCGGCTAAAATAAGGACTAGTATCCCCGCAACAAGCCATTTGTATTTCTTCATGCTAATACCTGTTTAGTTGCAGTTACAGCTAATCGAAGCCTGACCGGTATCTGATGTTTCCCAAACGGCGCAGCTTTCAGCGCCGCACCATTTGTAATCGCTGTTACCTTTGATGTAATAACAAGCGCCGTCTCCCTTGCATCCGCCACCGCTAGGGTCTTTGCACCCAGCCAGAGTAAACCCGATTACTGCCCCGATGGCAATAATCCCGAAAAAATTGCAGAGCTTTTCATAAAAAGCCTCCTCCAATGTGTCCGGTCCTGTAGGACTAGACGGTGTTTTCCCGCCCCCAAGAGACAGGTTTTCGGTTTTCCCGCAATCCCCGCCAAATAAACGGAAAAAATTGCTAGAAACCCAATTAGGGTTATAGTCTATTGTTCTAATAGAGTTTTGTCAATAAGGGCAAACTGTACTTTAATAGAGGAGGTTGCGGGGTTATGAGACATGGACGGACAGACCATAAAGGATACGTTAGGCAGAAATATCAAGATACTACGGGCTAGAAGGGGGCTTTCTCAAGCCGATCTATCCGAAAAAGCGGACATTTCTATTAACTTTTTAAGTAATATTGAGCGGGGAATCAAATTTCCCCAGCCGGATATGCTGTCAAAGCTGGCAAATGCCCTTGGCGTGGAAGTCAACAAGCTTTTTTTAGAGAATATTGCTCCCGATGATGACAAAGAATTGCTCAATCATATGTCCGAAGACCTTACAAAGAACATCAATCTGGCAATGGCAGAGGTTTTTAAGCGGTATTTGGGATAACCGCACCGGCAGCCCCAAAAGATCGTAAACCGCCCGCAAGAGACAGAGGGCGGTCCGCAAAAGACAGGGAGCTTCTGAATAAAAAATCCCCGCCGCAGAGGGGCGGGGTATTAAACTTCACTGTAAGGGCACTGTCGCGCTTCAGGTGAGCCTGTGGATTGAAACAATAAATCAAGGCCATGTCTCGTTTTGGGGATCCCCCTTGATGCCGCACCGGATTCCTCCGGTTTGGAATCCCTGGGAAGCACAAACTCCCCCGTTTATTGGCTGCATACTGTTTTTCCGTAGGCAGCATGGAGGATCCGGGCCGGTTCCCCCTCTCCTTAAAAAGCCGCGGGGATTGCGGTGAGGCCTGCGGTTTCCTCAAACCCAAAGATGAGGTTCATATTCTGTACGGCCTGACCTGCAGCGCCTTTAACCATATTGTCAATGGCCGTAGCCAGGATGAGGGTGGTACCGGTCTGGTCCAGATGTATGGAAATATCACCGTAATTGGACTGCCTCACCCGATTAGTGGCGGCAATACTCCCTGCGGGGAGGACGCGCACAAAGGGTTCATCCCGGTAGAATGCAGCGTACCGTGCCCGGATTACCGCTACGTGATCCAGGATTTCCTTGGCCGGCGGACGAGGTCCGGTAGTCCGGGGAACCTGAAGCCGCCAGGCCTCGCTTAAGGGTATATAGATGGTACTGAGAATCCCCCGGTTCATAGGGGCCAGGTGAGGGGTGAAGATCAACGGTAAGGCTTCCTCGGGCTGCTTCCCGTTGCCGGTAACCATGAACCCGAAATTGCGGCTGATCTCCGGGGTATGCCGATGACAGCCTACCTTGTAGGGAGCCAGGGCATCCGCACATTCGGGGTAATGAAAAGCACGGCTCGGTTCCCGGCCTCCTCCGGTAATTCCCGAAGCAGCATCCACGATGATGGTTCCGGTTCCTGCTAAGCCCAGGGCCAAGGCAGGATAGGCTCCTAGAGAAGCCCCGGTAGGATAACACCCAGGATTGCCGATAATCACCGGGCCTGAAGCTGCGAGGTCTTTAATTTTTTTTCGGTTCAATTCAGGAAGGCCGTAGACTGAACGGGTCCGTAGTGCCGGATATACGAAGGGCTTGCCGTACCATGCGGAAAAGGTGGCTTCATCATCGTCAAAACGGAAATCCGCTGATAAATCAATACAGGGAATCCCCTTTTCCATACACTGCTTAGCATAGGATTCTCCTACCCCGCTGGGAAGGGCGGTAAAAACGACTTCGGCAGCCTCAAGGACTGCTTCGGGTTGTATCAAAACAGTGCGGACCTTCCTGAAAAGATTGGGGTAGATATAGTCCATCCGCTCTCCTTCAAAACTTACGGAAGCCAGTGCCAGGGATGTAATGTTCGGATGTCCTGCAAGAAGCCGGACAAGTTCAGCTCCTGTGTATCCTGTAGCGCCGATAATGCCTGCAATCATGTAATCATTCCTCCTTACATAGCCATGATCTTGCACAAATCGTACCAGGTCAAGTCCCTGAGAATCCCTTGACAAAAAGCGTATATTTTTAGAATATTTATACACTCTAAAGGTATAAGGCAGGTACCCCTATGGTTACAGAAGAGGAAAGGCTTCAGCAGGAACCTCGGTTCCAAGATGAAGCGCTTCATGAGACGTTGTACCAGGAAAGACATAACCGGGCATGTAAGGGAGTATGTCGGGATGGAGCAATCTACCACGGAAAAATATACTGCGCCAACTGTAGGCATTGTAAATTACTTACCGGTACATTGCTCGCCGCTTCGGTAATACCCCTATCTATAGATGAGGATGACCAGTATGTGCCCCGGATCCGCTGCGCCGCAGGTAAATGGAAGAAAAAACTCGGCCAGGAAAAACTCTATAAATATAGTACCATTATCCGGCGTTATCTGGATTATTGTGACGCCTACGAAGCCATGGGAGATGCCAAGGAGTTTATCCAGGAACTGAGAAAAACCATATCTGATACAGATGCCTTCTAATTATGGATGGCTTCTTAAAAGATAAGCCTGATTTTTCCTGGAGGAAGCCTCAGTTCTACTTGTTTTTAAGGTTCATAAAGAAGTATGCTCATACTATGATTACTTTGAAATATGGGGGTATGGGGCTCAGGATCATCCCGATCATGCTGGGGATTGCAGCCTGTACATCGATGCTCTACATACCCGAGAATTTAAGTCCTGCAGAGCTTATCCAAAAAGGGCAGGAAGCCTCGGATCGGAATAAGTATAAGCAGTCTTTGCAGTATTATGAGGCCATTATTGAGCGGTATCCTTCCTATATAGACGAAATATGCGCCGCAGAATACGAGATTGCCTTCATCCATTATAAACAAAAAAAGTATGAACTGGCCAAAAGCGAATTCCAAGCTCTGCTCAGCCGGTATGACACCCCTGATGCGGAGCTGCTCCCCTTGCAGTTTAAAAAACTAACTGAAATAGTTCTGGCAAAAATAGCGGCTAAGGAGCACTAATCGAGGACTTGATGCCAGGTACTACTCCATGACTTCTACTACTTTTTTTGCCGAAATGGTGAGTCCTCGTTTTAATCCTGCAGCGGTCCTGGATATTTCCCAAAGCGGTAAGGTACTCTTGATAAGCGATCTGCACATGGGGGCGGGCTATCGGGATGATCTTGCCCATAACGGTACCCTCCTTATGGATATGCTGGAGGACTATTATTGGCAGGGAGGCTGGACCCTGGTGCTGAACGGAGATATCGAAGAGCTGCTGCGTTATTCCCTGGAGGCTATCAAGAAACAATGGGCACGGCTTTACCAGGTGTTTGATCGTTTTAACGCTGCTGGGCGGCTGTACAAGACCTTGGGCAACCACGATGAAAGCCTCCTCTTTGAGCCCAATTATCCCTATCCTCTGTACAACGCCATCCGGATTGAGACCGGCATCCTTCCCCTCTATGTGTACCATGGACACCAGGCATCCAAGGTATATACCTGTTATAATAACCTGATTAATGCCAGTATTCGGTACTTTTTAAAACCCATAGGAATCCGGAACATATCCAGCGCCCGCAGCCCCAACCGCCGTTTTCATGTGGAAAAACATGCTTATAGTTTCTCCCTGGATAACCACTGCATATCTATTATTGGGCATACCCACCGGGCCCTTTTTGAGTCTCTGGGCCGGTTTGAGTATATCAAATTCGAGATTGAGCGGTTGTGCCGGGACTATCCTGCATCTCGGGGAACCGACCGGGAACGGATCGCAGTGGAGGTACGGGCTTTGCGCTTTGAATTAAGCAAGCTGAAACGTTCTGAGCGGCATATACCGAAGCAGAGCCTTTACGGCGATGAATTACCAGTGCCCTGTCTTTTTAATTCCGGTAGCGCCATCAGCAAGAAGGGCATTAATGCCATAGAACTGACCAATGAAAGTATTGCTCTGGTTTACTGGTTTATAGAAGGGCGGGGAAAAAAATTCGTAAGCCGGGGAGGGTATACCATAGAAAAAATCCGGGAAACCCCCTATTGCCGGTCGGTGCTTAACCAAGACCGGCTTGATTACGTACAGGCCAAGATAGAACTCTTAGGGAAGTCTGTTTTTTCAGTATCTCCCAAGGGGGTGGTTGCTTTGGATGAAAAGGAGAAATCTACTGAACTAGCGACCGAAATACTCGAGGAGATAGAATCAGAGGGCGATTGAAGCGCTGCTCTGGTCTTGTTTGAGTAGGAGGGCCTTTTTCAAAACCCGGCTCCCACGGACCTTTGGTCTGATAAAAAAGGCTTTGGAAAAAGCCGCTATATAAAAAAAAATTAAAAAAAGAGAGAAATGAAAAAAATGTATTCCTTCGCTTTTTGTATATCCCTTGATAGAATTGTGGTGGTTCTCCATATCACTAGAAACAGAAACCACGGTAGTGTAGCTCTGCCGGTGTTGTGGGTATGGTAAAAACCATGAGCGCCTTATATTTTTCTTTTATTGTGGTGCTGGCATCTTATTTTTTTATATTGGCAGGGGCCAATATTTTAGAGATACGAAGATATACCCGTCCCCCATCCCTCATGGAGGGTCCCCTGGTTTCAGTGCTTATCCCGGTGCGGAATGAAGCGGAACATATCCAACGCTGTCTTACTGCGCTCATGCAGCAAGGGTACCGGAATTACGAGATCCTCGTGCTGGACGATGATTCCCAGGATAGGACCTGGGCAATCCTCAACCAGGCTGCTCAAGCTGATTCCCGGATCCGTATTTTTTCCGGAGCCCCTCTGCCGGATGACTGGTACGGCAAACCCTATGCTTTGCAGCAATTGGCCGGTAAAGCCCGAGGGGAGATCCTCATCATGACCGATGCGGATACGGTACATAGTCCTTCCAGCATTTCCTGGACGGTTACGAATATACAGGCTTCTCAGGCGGATTTTATCTCTGGGTATGTGGGGCAGCAGCTCCTCTCTTTTGGAGAAAAGGTTACCGTACCGCTGATGTTTTTCTTGACCGGGTTTATCATCCCCTTGGGCTTAAATAAGTACAGCAAATGCAAATTTTTTTCCGCTGCAGTAGGACAATTTATCGCCATACGGAAGGATGTTTTTATGCATATCGGCGGGTTTAGCAAGGTACGGAAAAAAACCAGTGAGGACATATATCTTGCCCGGTATGTTAAATCCCAGGGATTTAAGACCCTGTTTCTTGATGTGGGGGAACAGGTGCACTGCAGGATGTATACCGGGTACAAGGCCGCGGTGAAAGGAATCGGTAAAAATATTTTTGATTTTTTAGGGAACCATTCGATGATCCTGGCGGTTTTGATCGTTGCAGTGCTGTTCTTTTTATTCCTCCCCTTTCCCTTGCTGTTTTTGCTCCCGGTTATCCCCAGGCATTACCAGATGAACATCCTGGCGGTGAATATCCTGTATACCCTTACGTGGATGATGCTTTTTATTGATCGGAAGATCCCTTGGTACTATGGACTACTCTGGCCCCTTATGATGTTGAACCTCATGGCTATGGCCCTGTGGTCATGGTTCCGAACGATTTCCGGCCAAGGGTTCATCTGGAAGGGACGGATAGTTAGCTAAAAGCCAACAGGAACGTTCAAAATAGCTTATAATAAATAAGGTAGGACCCGTCGCTATCCATGAAGCAGCTTGTTGAGGAATTAGAGGGCTTGCTTAATCTTCTAAACCTCCGCAAAGGTGCTTTATGGGTAGTAGGTGGACCTCTTTATAAAAAATTATAGAAAAATAGAAAAAAGGAATGTCAGATGATCAAATCCCTCCGTTGCAGTATGGTCTTATACACCCTGATAAGCATGATCATGCCCTTGGCAGGGCAAACCTACGGGTCTGTACCGCTCGATAAATCGGTGTACCGGATTCTTGAACAAGCCGCCCTACGGGGCTTATGCGCACCCTTATCGGGAGCAAAACCCTATTCCCGGAAGCTTATCCTTTCCGCGATCTCGGAAATCCTTGATGCTGAAGTCTCTGCTCAGCGTTTCGGCAAACTGAGCGATCAAGAGCAGCGTATCCTGGAGGATGCCAGAAAAACATACACCCAAGAGCCGCCAGGACTGGATTGGCAACGGGGAACCTACACCTTTGAAAACTATGGGAGGACCAGGAACATTCGCTTTTCCGGAGAGGCGGGGCTCATGGTGGAATCCTGCTTCTCTGGGGGTCTCTACCCCCGGGAAAGAGACCCCGCCTGGGGAACCGATATATGGCTTGGATTCTTTTTTAATGGGGATCTAGGGGAGCATTTTTCTTACCGGATTACTATGGCAGGGGGGGTGATACGGGCTCCCCGTTCTACCCTGGGAACCTATAACACCTATTACCAGGATTTTAAAGATGAAGACCCATCGTATTACAATCAAGTAATCACCGCCTATAGCCAGCCCTTGGCCTTCTTCCCCTATACCTATAAACAAACCTGGGATGGGTCTGTTTTTAATTATCCGAATATTTCTGCGGGGGGATATACTACATGGCCTTCGAGTCTTTCTGTTGGTTCGGCTATGCTGCCAGAACTAGCCGGTTCCTTGCTTGAAGGGCATGTACTCTACCGAGGAGGACGGCTAGATCGAGAATGGGGGGCTATGACAGATGGAAGCAGTCTCGTCTTAAACCAGCAGGCCTCGCCCTTCTTGGCGCTGGAAACTACTATCCATCCCTTCTCCTGGTTTTATTTTTCAACCTTAACCGGGGTTCTGGAGTATTACAATACCCAAGGTATCAAACACTCTGCGGCGACCTATCAAAACGCCTTTTCCATCTCTATGGTGGAATTCAATTACAAGGCCTTGCTGCATCTGGATTTTGGAAGCGCTGCCCTGTGGCCGAAACGATTTGAGCTGGGTTATCTGTTTCCCTTAACGGATAATTTTTTCTATCAGAATACCATTGGAGACTTTGATAACCTGGCGATCTTTGGTAACCTGAAAGGCCAATACCCGGGAATAGGCAGTCTCTGGGTTTCCTTGTTCCTGGATGAAATCAGTGTGGAGCCTGCATGGCTTGAAAAAGACCGGGCCATGTATGCCTTTCAGACCGGCACGACCCTCATCATGCCTTGGCTGCCCTTTGCCACCCTATCTTTACGGTACACCAAGATCGAACCCTATTGTTACACCCATACAAGAGAAACCGTTCCGTGGTATGGCCAGACCCCTATGGAAACCGCCTATACCAACAAAGGTAGCGGCTTAGGGTATTATTTGCCTCCCAACTCAGATGAGCTGCTACTTCGGGGGGAGACCTTATTATCGAATCAGACCGGGGTACATATTCAATACCAAATGATCCGCCATGGAGCGGATTATGGCAGCAGCGCTGTGGACGGCAGTTCCTTTTGGTCTGAACTGGATCCCAATGAACGGAGCACTAAACCGATATTGAGAAAATACTTCTTGCGGGATGGGGCTTATCAGTGGCAGCATATACTCAAGATGGGCGCAGACTATGCATTTGCAAAATCCCGAGTGCCCTTACAAATTTTTGGCGAAGCTGGGATAGTGGTTTCCTATTTTACCAACATTGCGGGGCCAGCCAATTCAGGGAGTCCTTCAGGGTATTCCCTGATTGATACTGCTGAGTATCCCCGATCCGTCGGGCTGATTGCCAGTTTTGGATTCAGGCTGTTTCCTTATCGGGCCTACTAGGGGATTATC
>JAITAI010000015.1 GCA_031284195.1 Treponema sp. | reverse complement strand
GGAAGGGTATCCAGGTTAAGGGTCGTCTCAGGAACCGCATTAAGCCCCCCCACATGGGTAACCATGAATACGGGGTTGAGTTCACCCTTGGCCATCATGGCCAGGGCCGCTTTCATATCCTCCGTATTTCCCCCAGAGGTTCCTACCAGATGATGGGCTTCGTAGTGGACATGGTAGAAGTTGCATAGCGCAGAAAAGGAGGGGTCTGTAGGGCCGGCAAAGAAGTTCAGGCATCCATCATGACCCAAGAGGGCATCTCCCAATTCGAGAACCGATTTCACCGGGGCAAAGACAAATACATCATCATAATGTCTGCCCTGGTTTAGAGCGGTAAGGCTGGACAGGGGATCTGCCATGTCTTTGGTATTGACGTAGATCAGTTCTACTCCTTGGCGAGCCGCTTCTGCAGGGCTTAAAAGCTGTTGGGCACGGCGTAGCCTCGCATCATCAATATCAGTAACCACCAAGCGGGAGGGCCTTTGGGGATTATGAAGGGCATAATCAATCGCCCCCAGTCCCATAGGTCCCACCCCTGCCAGGAGGACCAATGAACCGCCCTCCACAATACCCATACGATGCACATAGGAGCCTCCCTGAGTATGGTACTGGGCATGAAAAGCTCCCACAATACAGGAAACTGGTTCTGCTAAAGAACCGAGGTAAAACGTATCTCCTGGGTATTCCAAGAGACAGCCCATCTCCATCACCTCGGTGGGAATGATAATGAACGTGGCATCCCCTCCGGTATAGGGGTATGAATAGCCCGGGGCCCAGAGGGTTCCAGGCCCAGGGCTTCCATCAGGCCCAGGAGGACCCGGATAATTGATGGCAGGCTGTATGGCAAAGCGAGTACCGGCTTTGAAGGTATTTGCCCATTGAGGGCCCACCTGCATAATAGTACCGCAGAATTCATGACCGATGATGATCGGATTCTTGGTAAGATCATGGCGGACCCGTTTGTGCTTCTCCCCCTGCATGGCTAGTTTATGGCTCGACATACAGATCGAATCAGACTCGACCCGGGCGAGTATTTCATGGTCCCGGATTTCAGGTAAGTCAAATTCCTCAAGCCTGAGGTCCCTGACCCCGTAGATACGCACTGCCTTGGTTTTCATGGTGGTTCCTTGGAATAATAACGGTGATAGAGACGGTTTCAAAATTCGATCAGTTGAAACCGCCTCTTGGTTCTAAGCTAATCGAATTTCAAAAGAAGTACAATAATCCTATGGCCCTATAGAATCCATCTGGTATAAGCAACGCACGAGTGATAGACTTGATTACATTCTATACGATGGGGAGGAAGGTAGTATGTACGGTATCATTTTTCTGGTGCTGTTCTTGATGCTGATGACGAGTATCGGCATCTGGGGAATGAGGAAAACGGAAACCTTGGGGGATTTCTTTCTGGGAGGCAGAACCATGGGCCCCTGGGTTTCTGCAGTGGCCTATGGAACCTCTTATTTTTCTGCGGTCCTTTTTATCGGTTTTGCAGGGACCCAGGGTTGGCAGTTCGGCCTTAATGCCCTCTGGATTGCCCTAGGAAACGGCCTTATCGGCGCTCTCGCTGCCTGGGTAGTTCTTGCCCGCCGCACCCGGCGGATGACCCAGAACCTCGATACCATGACCATGCCTGCATACCTCCAGGAACGGTACGGAGCCAAACACTTAAAGCCTCTGGCAGCGTCAGTGATCTTTTTCTTCTTGCTTCCTTACTCTGCGTCGGTGTTCAAGGGTTTGGGGCACCTTTTTGAAACGGTGTTTCACATCCCCTATGATATGGCGCTGCTCATTATGATCGCCTTTACCGGGGTATACCTGATCCTTGGGGGCTACTTTGCCATAGCCATTACGGATCTTATCCAGGGCATAGTCATGTTCTTTGGGGCCATAGCCATGGTGGTGGTCTTGACTGCTCAGGAAGGGGGGCTCTTGGAGATCCTCGGGAAGGTGCGAGAGCAGTATCCCCTGCATGTTCCCTTGGAAAAACAGCCCACTACCCTCACCATTCTGTCCTTGGTGTTTATGACGAGCTTTGGTACCTGGGGCCTGCCTCAGATGGCTCAGAAATTCTACGCCATAAAGAACGAACAGGTTATCCCTAAGGCAGCGATAGTTACGACGGTTTTTTCCCTGGTTATCGGGTTTGCCGCGTACCTCACCGGTATCTTTGCCCATGTTTTTTTTACCCCTGAAAGCCTGCCTAAAAACGCTACCGGAGGGATCCTCTACGATTCGATTGTACCGACCCTGCTCACCGAACATTTGCCTGACGTACTCATGGCCTTGATCTTGCTCTTGGTCCTTTCTGCTTCCATGTCCACCCTTTCGTCTTTGGTATTGGTATCCTCTTCTTCGGTGGCTATTGATCTGTATCCTGCCAAGGTAGACCCCAAAACCGGTAAAGACCGGTCTGTGGCTATGATGCGTTTTCTTTCCGCCCTTTTTGTGATTATTTCGTATTTCATATCCCGGTTTCAGTTCAGCTTTATCGTAACCCTCATGTCTCTTAGTTGGGGGGCGGTTTCAGGATCCTTTGCCGCTCCCTACATCTACGGCCTCTATTGGAAGGGGACCACCAAGGCCGGGGCTTATGCAGGGCTTTTGTCGGGCCTGGTAACTGAGATCAGCTTGTTTTTCATCCTAGGTGCGGCCAATTCACCTTTAGCCGCCTCTTTCGCCATCCTGGCGCCCTTCATCGTGGTACCGGTAGTTTCCCGCTGTACCCAGGTCCCGGATCAATCTTTAGTGGATCGGGCTTTTGCCGGTTTATCCCGTACCCTATAGTCCCCTCGAACTGTACGTTCGTTTGGACTTCATGAGGAAGGTTATATTATGGAACAAATTGTATTAGGAGATGAGGCAGTGGCCCTGGGGGCCCTCCATGCAGGGGTAAGCGCCTCTTACGGCTATCCAGGGACCCCTTCCACAGAGATCATGGAATACCTCTTGGACGCTTATACCCAAGGGGGTCCTATTGCCCGGTGGTGTACTAACGAAAAAACCGCCTTGGAAGCGGCCCTGGGGGTGTCTTTTGCAGGCCGCCGTTCTCTGGTTACCATGAAGCATGTGGGGCTTAACGTGGCTTCCGACCCTTTTATCAACGGCAGTCTTCTGGGGATAAAGGGGGGCTTGGTAATTGCCGTGGCAGATGATCCGGGGATGCACAGTTCCCAGAATGAGCAGGATTCCCGGTTTTATGGGGATTTTGCCTTGGTTCCCTGTATAGAACCCCGGAACCAGCAGGAAGCCTACGAGATGACCCGGGAAGCCTTCGAGGTTTCTGAGGGGTTTCAGGTTCCGGTACTGCTCCGGCTGACTACCCGGCTGTCCCATGCCCGCGCAGGGGTGGCTGTAGGATCCGCGCAGGAGCAAAAACCCCTATCCAAAGTAGAGGACAAGACCCAGTGGATGCTCCTTCCAGGCTTTGCCCGCAGGAACTATGCAGCCCTTATCGCAAAGCAAGGGGATATCCTTGCCTGGTCCACAGGCCATCCTAAGAATACCCTGGAACTGGAAGGCAGGGACCGGTCTTGGGGGATCATTACTGCTGGTTTGGGGGGAAACTATTACGAAGAAAACCTGGAAGACCTGGTCCGCTTCCGCCAGGGGAAGCCGCCGGCCCGGCTCCACATCGGGGTGTATCCCGTGCCGGTTTCTTTGATACACAGGCTCTGTGAAGAGGCCCAGCAGGTCCTGGTCATTGAGGAAGGGCAGCCTTTTATCGAAGCAAAACTCCGAGGACTTTTGCCTTCTTCCTGTACTATCTCTGGGAAATTGGATGGTACGGTAACCCGTACCGGAGAATTGGACCCGGATCAGGTGCGGATAAGTCTGGGTCTCCCACCCCGTCCTAGTGTTTTATCTGGGGGGCTTACCATTCCTCCTCTGCCGAACCGTCCTCCTCAGCTTTGCCAGGGCTGTCCTCATGGGGATAGTTATGAAACCATTAAGCACGCCTTGGAAGGTCTTGAAAACACCGCGGTTACTGCGGATATTGGCTGCTATTCTTTGGGGGCCATGCCTCCTTATGAGGTGCCCGAATCCATTGTCTGTATGGGCGCTTCAGTGGGTATGGCGAAAGGCGCAGCCGATGCGGGAATACGCCATGTGGTTGGGGTTATCGGGGATTCCACCTTCCTCCATTCGGGAATCACCGGTCTCATTGATGCAGTAATAGCTCATACCCCCATGACCCTGGTCATTCTGGACAATGCCATTGTAGCCATGACCGGCTGTCAGGAAACCATGGTTCCCTCTTCCAAGCTCCGAGAACTCATCCGGGGACTGGGGGTTCCTGAGGAACATCTTATCGAGTTGGAAGCGAAAAAGGCGCTCATCCGGGAGAACGCAATCCGGCTGCGGGCGGAAATTACCTACCCCGGACTTTCAGTGGTGATCTTTAAGCGGGAATGTCTTGAGGCCG
>JAITAI010000283.1 GCA_031284195.1 Treponema sp. | reverse complement strand
CCCTTAGCAATGGAACAGATCCGTTGGGCCATATTTTCCAGGGAAACCTGTTCCATCACATGCCCCAGTTCAAAGGCAACCCGGGGCATACCGTACACCACCGCGCTGGCCTCATCTTGTCCAAGGGTAATGCCCCCCTCTTGATAAATAGTACCCAACTGTTCAGCGCCGTCACGACCCATTCCGGTCATGATGACCCCCAGGGCCTGATTACCGTAGACCTTGGCCACCGAAGCGAAGAGTACATCTGCCGAAGGCCTGTGCCCGCTTACCAGGGGGGCATCGGAAAGATGAGCTATTACTGACAAGGCTTTTCGTTCTAGCTCTAGGTGCTTATTCCCTTGGGCTATCAAGATGCGCCCTGACTTGATGAGATCCCCTTCTTCCGCTTCCTTGACCTCCAAAGGGCAAACCCGGTTCAGGCTTTTGGCAAACTCATTGGTAAATCCCGGGGGCATGTGCTGTACTATCACTATCGGTACGGATAAATCCGGATCAAGCCGGGAACAAAGAAGACGCAACGCATCAGGGCCTCCCGTGGAAATACCAATGGCAATGATCTCCGTTTTACCCGGTTTCCGCAGCCGAGTTGGAGGCTTCGCTGGAGTTGTGGGGGAAGACATCCCTAAGGTCGATCGTATGTGCTTAACAAAAGTATCTGCCGGCTGAGTGGGCCCATGGGTGGGCTCCAGCTTTTTAAACTCATACTGCGTATAATCTATGGAGATCAGCTTCTTACCTGTTGAACGCCGGTATTTACTGCCGTATCCTAAGAGCATACTCGTGAGTACGTTTTTCACTGCGTAGATATCATTACTCCCTACATCCGAAGGCTTATGGATAAAATCACTGGCCCCCAAAGCCAAGGCTTCCATGGTTAGCTCTGCACCCCGACGGGCCAAGGCAGAAAGAATAATCACCGGTATTTCAATACCCAGTTTTTTACGCTCTTTAAGGAATTCGATACCGTTCATTTCCGGCATTTCCAGGTCCAGGACAATAATATCAGGATTGACCCGGGGGATTTTCCGCAGAGCAAAGATCCCATTCATAGCTTTTTCAGCTACCACGAGACCAGGAGTGGATTCCACCATTTTACCTATAAGGTTACGCATCAGCGCAGCATCATCCACAATTAATACACCTATTTCATCAGCCACGATCCATCTCCTTGATTCCAGTTGTTATTTTAAAGAACTAAACAGAGACTTTTTCAAAAGTACCCGCGTTTTGAAAAACCCTCGACAGTCAAATAAATTTTCTGTACAAAGTAGCCCATTGGGTCTTTACAAACTCAAATTTGGTATCCATGCCAAAGAGAGACTCAGAATGACCAATAAATAGAAAAGATTTGGAAGCCATGGAATCCCAGAACCGTTTTATGGCCTCGGTCTGCACTGCTTCATCAAAATAAATAATGACATTCCGGCAAAACACGATATCCATGTTTCTCAAGCCTGAATCATGTTTCAGGTTATGATAATCAAAGCGGACTTTAGCCATGATATCCGGTTTAACCTTAAACCCTCCGGGCATTCTATCAAAATACTTATGGAGATAGGCATCGGGGATTCCCTCCAGATGGTTGTCCGCATAAAACCCCCCCTTTCCGGTCATCAGGCACTTGAGGCTAATATCACTGGCCACGATTTCATATTTCCAAGGATAAGGCAAGACTTCACTCATAAGCATGGCAATACTATAGGGTTCTTCACCGGTGGAACAGCCAGCGCTCCAAATTTTCAAGATCGTACTGCCGGTATTCTTTTTTATGGTAAGTAATTCAGGAATCACAAATTTTTCTAAAGTGTCGAATTGGGGTTGATTACGAAAGAACCGGGTGAGGTTCGTGGTAATAGAATCAAGAAAATTCTTGAGTTCTTCTTTGTCCCGGGTAATAATATTAAAATACGTCTGAGGTGAATCTAAACCTTTTCCTCTAAGCCGTTCTTTAAGCCTACTTTCTAAGATAGAACGATTAGTTGGGGTAAAATGGATACCACTTTCAGCATAGATAAGGCTTCGATACCGTTCAAAGTCAGTATCGGTAAAGAAAACAGCTTGTACCATAGTATCAATCTAAGAAAAAAAGCGTGTTCCTGTCAATGCTTCATGAACCCTCTTACCATATTAAACCCTGATATATAAATTTCCGCCTGCTTTTTAGCGTGCCTGGGCAAATACCGTGGGTACTGCTAACACATCCGGGTCAGATTGAAACCGGGAATACATTGCATAGTACGGGTTACTTAGGGTGATGCTTCGGTATACCATTCCAACATTCCCGCTACATCGGCACCTAACTCCTCCTGTATATACCGGTGTATCCCTCCAAAGGCAGCGTCTATCTTGGCAAAGGCCGCTTCCAAGTACCCTCGCCGGACCGATAGAACCGCTTCCAGATGCGGCTCTGCAGCGAGCCACTGCCGGATCATCTCCTTAAGGTATTCTGCGGAAAGCAGGTAATCATAGTAGATCCGTTCCCGATCCACCTCCAAGGCGGAAAGTATAAAGGCCGCAGCAAGACCAGTCCGGTCTTTACCGGCGGAACAGTGGAAGAGGAGGGGTGTATGGGCAGGGTCAGAGAGGATGCTGAAAAATTTCCGGTATTGGGGACGGGCAATTTCTACCAAACGGCCATAGAGCTCCTGCATCAAGGCTGCACCACTGACCTTGATTTCAGTAGCACATAAATCCATGATGCTTCCCGCCTCAATAGGAAGCTCAAAGGTCTGTACCAGGGTAGCTAAAGTGCCATCAGGGGCCCGTTTTTTTTCCTGGGCCCCCCGAAAATCGACGATGGTCTTGATATTCCGCTTTTCCAGAACAGCCTTGTCTCTTGAGGAGAGGTCGTGTAAATCTCCAGCCCGGTAGAGCTGACCCCAACGAAGCTGTCTGCCTTCCCGTGTGGGGTATCCTCCCAAGTCCCGTAGATTATGCACCCCCTCAAGGGGCAAGAGCTGGCCTGGCTCATCATGATGTTCCATGTTCATACTATAATCCTTACTCATAAGCCTGGTTCTTGACGGGCAGGCTTCCCGGTATTGGCGTCCCTAGACTAGCAAGGGAGGGATTTATTTTTTAATTCCTTGTAAAATAAGGAAATAGGTTTCCACCGATACCTTACAGGTCAAGGTGTAAATCCTTATTATATAAGGAAATATAATTTTATAGGCTTTCCCTCGGTCTAGACTATTCATTTCTCTCAAAATACGATATAAATATTAATATAATATGGAATTTACAGAATTAAACCTACATCCCGACCTCCAACGGGGTATCGCTGATGCGGAATATAAGGTTTGTACCTCAGTGCAGGAACAAGTACTCGCCAACGCCTTTGGAGGCCAAGATCTTTACGTCCAATCTCAAACCGGGACCGGTAAAACCGCCGCATTTTTAATAGTTATTTTCCAGCGCCTCCTCAGCGAATCCCTCTTAAAGGGAAAAAAAGGGATCATCATGGTACCCACCCGGGAATTGGCGATTCAAGTGGAAGAAGAGGCCCGGATCCTGGGAAAATACTTGCCTTTTAAGGTGGGCAGTTTCTATGGAGGTGTCGGATACGGCGCACAGCAGCAATTACTCAGGGATAATGTACAGGTCCTCGTTGGAACCCCGGGGCGGGTGTTGGATCTGAATCAATCCGGCCAGATGAACCTCATGGATATCGCCTTCTTGGTGCTGGATGAAGCGGATCGTATGTTTGATATGGGCTTTTACCCGGACTTACGGAAGCTCATCAAGGTGATTCCCCCCGCGGATCGCCGGCAGACCATGCTGTTCAGCGCTACCTTGAATGCCTGGGTCAAGAACCTTGCCTGGGAGTACACGAAATCCCCTTATGAAATAGAAATTGCCCCGGAAACCGTAACCCTTGATGAGGTTGAGCAAGTCCTCTACCATGTACCGACCATGGACAAGATGAAGCTGCTTCTCGGCATCTTCCAGCGGGAGCAGCCGGAAAGCGCTATCATCTTTTGTAATACCAAGCGACAGACGGAAATCGTGGCAAAACGACTGCAGATCAATGGTTTTACCTGCGAATTTATCATCGGCGATCTGCCCCAATCAAAGCGTTTCAAGATTATCGATGATATTAAGGCCGGTCATATCCGGTATCTGGTGGCCACTGATGTAGCTGCCCGGGGACTTGATATTGAGGGGCTTGCCTTGGTGGTAAATTACGATCTTCCTGTGGAAGCGGAAAACTACGTGCACCGTATTGGACGGACCGCCCGGGCAGGAAAGACCGGCAGGGCCATTGCCTTGGTGGGCGAACAGGATGTGTATGAACTCGGGGATATCGAGAAATACATTGGAAAAAAAATCCCCGCAGCCATAGCCGAAGAAGGGCTTTATGCCCAGGATACCAGTGAAGGCATGAGGTTTCATAGTGATTTGATGGAAAAATATGAGCGGTACCCGGAAGACCGCAGAAGAGGCAGAAACCCGGGGCATCAGGAGGAAGAACGAAGACGCCGAACAGGGGAAGGGGGTAATCGCCGGGGCAAGGAGGGGCGCCATGAACGGAGAGCTCCTTGGGGGAGAACGGATCCGCAGCGTTCTGTGTATAAAGCCGCAGGACCGGTGCTGAAGAAAACCCAGGATCCTGACTACCAGGATATATCCCATCTTTCCTTTGAAGAACGAATGGCCTATTACAAGCAAAAATACGAGGTTCGAAAACCCGCTCTAGGGCCTAAAGCCCCGCTCCGGGAAGCAGCCCTCCCGCAAGGGAATTCGGATAATCCTAAGCGCCGGCGATCCCGGTCCAGGACCGATAAACAGGGTAAGGTTTCCCCTGGAAAAAGAAGTGAAGGTCTTCGTACTAATACTTCCTATGGACAGGAAGGGTTCGGACAATCCCTGACAAAACAGAGCCCTCCACAAAATCATGTTGTTAGGGAGGCTGTTCCCTTGTCCCAAGGTACGGTATCAAAGCCCCTGTTCCCGGAAGTGCCGGAGCCTGTATCCGCTGCACGGGTAAGCTCTGGAAAAGAAGGTATTATTGCCCGTATGTTCAACCTGTTTAGTAAAAAAGTCAAAAAGGAGCCCTGATCTGTGATAACCATTACCGATATCAGCCTCAGCTACGGAGAGCGGACCCTCTTTAAGGAAGTCAATCTCAAATTTACCCCCGGTAACTGTTATGGAATCATCGGCGCCAATGGGGCAGGAAAATCCACCTTCTTAAAAATACTCTCTGGGGAAATCGAACACGACCGGGGTACTATTACGGTCAGTTCAGGGGAGCGGATTGCGGTTCTGAAACAAGATCACTTTGCCTTTGAGGACTTTTCAGTCCTTGAAACGGTGATCATGGGGTATCCCAAGCTCTATGCCATCCAAAAGGAACGGGAAGGGATCTATGGTAAGGAAGATTTTTCCGAAGCAGATGGTATGCGGGCCAGCGAACTAGAAGCGGATTTTGCCGAACTGGGAGGCTGGGAGGCAGAGGCCCAGGCAGGGCAGCTCCTCTCTGGGCTGGGCATTGATGAAGCAGACCAGGGCAAGCTGATGGTGGAATTGGACGAATCCACGAAGGTCCGGGTCTTGTTGGCCCAAGCCCTGTTCGGCAATCCCGATATTCTCCTCTTAGATGAACCCACCAACGGCCTTGACCTGGAATCCATTACCTGGCTTGAGGATTTCCTCATGGATTTTCCCAACACGGTTATCGTCGTTTCCCATGACCGGCATTTTCTTAACGCCGTCTGCACCCAGATCTGTGACATTGATTTTGGAAAAATCACCCTCTATTCAGGAAACTACGACTTTTGGTATCAGATGAGCCAGATGCTTCAGCGGCAGGCCCGGGATCAGCTTAAGAAACGGGAAGAAAAGGCCCGGGAACTCAAGGAATTCATCCAACGTTTCGCCTCTAATGCGGCAAAAAGCCGTCAGGCCACGAGCCGTAAAAAGGTTTTGGAGAAATTGGACCTGGAAAACCTCACCGTAACCAGCAGAAAATTCCCCTACGTGGGGTTCAAACCGGATCGGGAGATTGGAAACAAGGTGCTCCAGGTAGAGAACCTGGCCTGTACCAGTGAAGGAACCCAGGTGCTTACCAATTTTTCCCTCACGATAAACAAAGGGGATAAGATAGCCTTTGTAGGGACCGAACATCAGGCCAAGACCGTGTTTTTTGACTGCATTGCCGGGGTACAAAAGCCGGGCCTAGGAGCCTATTCGTGGGGACAGACCACCAGCTTTTCTTATTTTCCCAAAGAAAACAGTTCTTGGTTTACTGAAGAGCTTTCCATTACCGATTGGCTCAAGCAGTATTCCCCGAATCAGGATGATACCTATGTGCGGAGCTTCCTCGGACGGATGCTCTTTTCCGGGGACGAGGCCCTGAAGCCGGTGAAGGTCCTTTCCGGCGGTGAAAAGGTCCGGTGCATGCTTGCCCGGATGATGCTTTCCGGGGCCAATGTCCTCATCCTGGACGAGCCCACCAACCACCTGGACCTGGAAGCCATCACTGCCCTCAACGAGGGCCTGGTAGCTTTTAGCGGGGTGGTGTTATTTAACTCTCACGACCATGAATTCGTCAATTCTCTGGCAAACCGCATCGTGGAAATCCTCCCGGCAGGTCATGCCCTCATCGACCGTATGATGCCCTTTGACGATTATCTGGTAGATGCATCGGTCAAAGCATTACGGGCTGCAGCTTCGGATCCTGCAGGCCGCTTAATGATATAACATTTTTAAAAATAAGGAGCTTGTACTATGACCCAAACAACTATGATCAAAATACCCCTGCCTAAGGCACTCAGGATGATTGGTATATATGCCGCATCAAAGCTGGGTGCCCAGTTGCGGGCAGTTGCCTTTGTCGTGATCTATCTCTTTCTGGCCCAGACTTTTATTTTGAAAGTACCGGTGGAACATGTCTTTTCAGTGGCCCTGGGAGTGGGGGCCACCGTGGTGGGGCTGGCGTTTTTTCTGGAAGGGCTGTTTTTGGGGATTATGCCCCTGGGTGAACAGTGCGGACTGCGGCTGCCTCCTAAAGTAGGTCCGCTGGGGGTAGGGGTATTTGCAATTATTATCGGGGTTACCGCAACCCTGGCAGAGCCGGCTATCAGTTTCCTTAAACTGCAAGGGAGCGTGGTGAAATGCTGGGATGCTCCCCTCCTGTACTTGGTGCTTAACCGAGGTTCCACCTGGCTGGTCTTGGCCATTGCCGTAGGGGTGGGCCTGGCAGTGCTCTTGGGGGTGTTCCGGTTTATTTACGGCTGGCCCTTTAAACCCGCGGTGTTCATCATGATGCCTATCCTGCTGGTCATCGGGTTTATCTGCGAGCAAAATTCTAGCCTCCGTCCTCTAGCGAACCTGGCTTGGGATACGGGGGGAGCCACTACCGGCCCGGTAACGGTTCCCTTGGTCATTGCCCTGGGTATCGGGGTTTCCAAGATCGCCGGAGGTAACAAAGGGGGCGCATCCGGGTTGGGGGTTATTACCCTGGCTTCTGGCTTGCCCATACTGGCGGTTTTTGCCCTGGGTTTCTTCCTGTTACCGAAAGTTCCAGAACCCTCCACCCCGGCGCACTTCTTTGCTACAGATCCCCTGGTTCGGAGCAAAGCGGAATATGTGGCGGGAAGTGAGGAAGCCTTGGTAAGCCTGGCCCGTCATGCGGTGGCCCAGGGCTTTTTGGAGGAAAATCTATTCCACGCCTCCTTCCCCGGAGCTGTCCTTGAAGAGAAACCTGTCACCGCTGCCCCTAAAGCCTCGGTAAAGAACCCCAGAACGCTGGTTTCGGGAAAAAACTGGCAATCCCTCAAAGATGCCCTCATGGCTGTGCTGCCCCTCACCCTGGTATTGGTGATTACGATCCTTATCGTGGTGCGGGAACGGATCCGGGAGACCGATGTAAGCCTCTTGGGTATTGCGTTTACGGTTATTGGTATGTTTCTTTTTGGCTTTGGTATGGAGCGGGGGATTTCCGCTTTGGGTTCTCAAGCAGGCGCAGCCCTTCCTCATGCCTATGAGCAGACCGTGAGGAACGATGCGGCAGTGGTGGTACGAGGGGTGGATAGGTCATCCCGGTTTATTGTGCCGGGGCCGGCCGGGGCCAAGCCCTATATCTGGATTAACGATGGGGCTGGGCTTAAAGCAGTGCCCTTTGATGCTACTCAAATGCAGGAGGCTACAGGAATTTACCGGCATATTCCGGTAGAAGATGCGGTTTTCTCTAAATGGGGACGTATTGCCGGATTAGCCGCAGTGCTGATCTTTGTATTTGTCCTAGGCTTTGGCGCAACCCTGGCAGAACCCTCTTTGGCCGCCTTGGGTATTACCGTAGAAGAACTGACCACCGGAACCTACAAGAAAAATACCTTGGTATCCATGGTCGCCATTGGCGTTGGTTTAGGCATGGCCGCGGGGTTTGGACGGATTCTCTTTAACCTACCCCTCGCTTGGTTGCTGGGTATTCCCTATGCCCTTGCAATAGTGCTCACCTTTGTGTCTTCCGAAGAATTCGCCGCCATTGCTTGGGATTCCGCAGGAGTTACCACCGGCCCCATAACCGTGCCTTTGGTGATCGCTGCAGGTCTGGGCATTGGTCAGAGCGCCGGAGCTGGAGCAGTGGGGGGCGCTTTTGGCGTAGTTGCCAGCGCTAGTGTTTTTCCGATTCTTGCGGTGTTGCTTTCAGGGATTATCAACAACGCTCGAACAAAAAAGGTACTCCCCTTTAAATCAATCTTGTAGGAGTATGCCATGTTTGAACAAACCGCTTTTTCAAAAATAAACTGTGTCGTTAATAATACCGTAACCCCTTTAATTGATAAGGTCCTCCAGGACCTGGCCATTCCCGAAGTATACATTCAGCAGGCAAAACAGATAAGTCTCTTGGATCGTTCCACCTGGTTGGGACTGCGTTCATCCACTAAACTGGAAGAAGCCCGGGCGGTGTTTTACCGGTTTTATGTGCCGGCCGCCTATGAAACCGGAACCATGCGTCGGATCGCAGAAGCAGCGGATCTGTATTTGCCTGGCCGCGGTTCCATTTACGCCAAAACAGTGGGGATGCGTCGAAAAACCCCCTTGGCTTTTGATATGGAAAAGTTAGAGTCCCTGGCTGGAAGCGGAGCCCCTGGTAAAGATAACTATGCGGTGATCTACTGCATTGTTCAGCGGGGCGCAGCTTCTTCTTTGGCAGCGACGGTGCTGGAGATGGGCCTCTGTGTACCCCTGATTTCCTTTGGGCATGGTATGGGGCTGCGGGATCGCTTGGGATTGTTACGGATTACCATTCCGGTAGAAAAGGAAGTGATCTATTTCATTGTCCCTAAGATCGATGCGGAACTCCTGGAAAGCGTGATCATCCATAAGGCCCGGTTGGATCTGCCGGGACAGGGCTTTTTGTATAAAACCTACATCCGGGCCGTGGCAGTCAACCTCCATGTACGCCGGGGAAAACGGCATTATGCAGCCACCATGGAACAGGTTATCGCTACCTTAGACGATCTCCGAGGTTCCAGCGATTGGCGGCGGCTGGGGGCAAGCCCTGCGGAAAAAACGGAACAGGAAACAAAAGAGGAACTCGCCTGCCTTTCTCTCATTGCTGAAGAAGGTACGCTGGGTATATTCGGTAAAGCGGCCTTGGATTACGGAGCCGGAGGGGCCACGTTTATCACTTTGGAATTGCGTTCCCATCAGCACGATGGGGAACATAGTCCCAGTTCTCATGCTCGAGAGATCTGTGATCTGGTAGTATCCACCGGTATTAAAGAGAAGATCTTAGCAAGGATGCAGGATGTGGGATTCTTTGAAGGGGAAAATCCAGGGATGCTTGAAATATCCTCAGCCAATTCTACAATAACCTCCCTTCGACTGAAAGACCGAAACCAGCCGGCGCCTGCTCATGAGGGTACGGGATAAAGGCTGGGATAACCGGTGTGATGCCTCGATTGAAGCATCGGTGAGGACATGTGGAGGGACAGCTTCAGGCATGGTGTGGCACCATGTCTGAAGCTGTCCCCTTCAACCCAAGCCATCATCACCTAAACAGCCTTTCACCGTAATCGCAATTAAGGTAAAAAAAGAGTATATTAGAGTCATAATGTCCATATCTTGTTACCCTGAATTAGTACCCATAAGTTTTGCACTACAAGCGGAGATACAAGGCCGGTTATTCCAAATCCCTGACGGAGTTTCAGAATACACCTTTGCCAATCTCTATTTGTTCAGAAAACGGTATAATTATCAGATTGCCTTACATAAGAATAGCCTGATTATTTCTGGGGAACGGGAAGGTACGCGTTTTTTTATGAGTCCCTGCGAGGTTCCTGAACAGGACGTGATCCAGGAACTTTTTAAAACCCATAAGTACTGGAAAGGCATATCCGAGTCGGTATTGACCCCGAACCGGGAGCGGCTGATTCACTGGGGGATTGACATCATCGAGGATCGGGATAATTTTGACTACCTGTACCTGAGAACCGATCTGGCCCAATTACCGGGGAAGAAGTATCATAAGAAACGTAACTTAGTCAACGCCTTTCTCAGCGCCTATAGCCATGAAGAACGGCCGCTCAGCCCGGAACTCCTTCCCCAGGCCATGATGGTCCTGGAACGGTGGCGAGAGGACAAGGGAGAGGATGGGGATTACCATGCGGCTAAGGAAGCGCTGGAACTATTTACGGTACTGGGTATGCAAGGGAGTATCTATTATATAAACGGAAAACCCGCGGGTTGGTGTTTAGGAGAAGCCTTGGCCCAGGGGAGCATCTTTGCCATTCATTTTGAGAAAGGCATTGATGAGTACAAGGGGATTTATCAGTTTATGAACCAGACCTTTGCGGCGTCCCTCTCTGAGGAATGTACCTACATTAACCGGGAACAGGATTTGGGGGATGAAGGGCTTCGTCAGGCGAAAATGACCTATCGTCCGTGGGGGTTTGTACGCAAATATACCGGTCATTACACGCCGTGAATACTAGGGTCTACCGGTTACCTGAGGGGAGGGCTGATACCCGGGTCAGCACATATAAAATTCTACGCAATTATCCCCTGATGTATAACCGGTCACAATCAGAGGTCAGACCTAGCCTAGGTCAGAAGCCTGTCCCGAACCACTCTGTGAGGGTATCCATCGGGGGATAATTGCGAAATTCTATCTCCTGTACCATAAAGAGGTATGGTTTGCTTCATAAAATTCCTATAAAAGATGTTTCTTTGTTTTATAAGGAATTAAAGATTTATACATGCTGACTCTGGGGCTGGTAATTCCCTTGATTGATTTATTTGATACAATGGTGCATAGTAAAATTAATCATGGATAAAAATTATCAAACCGCTCTTTCTGAAGCCATACAAATTCGGCGGGAATATATAGAAAAATCGGTATTAGTTACTTTAAAAGAAAACCTCCGTGCGTTCTATAACGCTTATGAATCATTGTATCATATGTTACTCACCAAAGGAATGGTTAAGGAAGATCCCTATAAACAGGATATCCAAATCGGGGAAATTCAAATTCCTGAAACCGAGGCATTCTCAGAGGCTGAAACGGATAAACAGCTTACTATTAGGCTGTCCCATTATGATATACAGCTTGATATATTGGTAAATTTTTATCAGTTTAATACTACCTATTTTACCATTGACCGGATTAAGCGGGTCCTGGGTCTCATAAAATATATTGATTGGATTAATCTCTCTCCTGAGTCTTCATCCCCCATTACCCGGGCAGTGGCAGAGATAACCAATCAATTACGGAAGGGAACCGATGCCTTGGGGGTTGGGGGTATCATAGGGCTTATCCAGCGTTTAGCCAGATTAAGCCGTTCGATTCTGGAGTCTTTAAAGATCCTCTTTGATTTTAACCGGGAAGTGTATAAACTTGAAGTACGAACAGCGGTAAGCAGCCGTATACCCCCAGGGAAAAGCCCATCGGTGGCGGATATCAAGAAGCACATGGCCGCTTCTATGCCGGGTAAGCCTGTGTATACTGAATTGCTCGAAGAATTGATAAAAGAAGACTATTCATCCACGGGTACAGAATTGCAGGAACATATCCTCCAGTCCTTGAAGGTTGTTGAGGATAAGCAAGAGACCCCTACCCAGGAAGTTTCATTCAAGCATTTCCTCGTGGAAGGAGTTCAGATCATCAGTGGGCTTGCTCCGATCTTTCTGGAAATAGGGGTAAAATTAGATGCTAATGAAACTATTCTTGCAAACCGGAAGCTCAGTCTGTGGAATAAAATTAAGCGGTTCTTGGCGCAGATGATAAACAAGAAACCGGAACCAATCATCTATGAAGTGGTATATCAATATCCGGGCTCCTCTCCGGTCAGAGAACTAGTCAATTTTAACCAGTTACGCAGTAGGATCGCTAAAAAGGCAAAACAATTTTCCTCTGCCCAGAATATGACCCTGGCAAAGATTAACACCCTGGAGGATGAGCAGCTTTTGAATTTCCTCGAACATAGTATCAAGGAGGTCCAGCGTCTCTATAAAATCTTAAACGCAGTGGATGATTATTTTAAGCAGAAGGTTGATCAGAAAAATCGGAATCAGATAAAGGGTATAAAACCGGAACTTTCTACCTTGAAGAATACCTATATCAAGGCAAACCAGCGGTGTTCTGACTATACGCTCCTTAAGGAAGAAGCAGAACAACTTAAAAAGCTGGATATTGCCCAGAAGGATTAGGGTTTTATTCTCAATTATGCTAAAGGGTAGAAAGTACCGATTATAATAAGGGGTTATCATATACTGGATGATACGTAAGTACCGCCGGTACCTGATGAAGTCGAATCTATAGTGTAACAGGTGTATGTATGAAAAAGTCCAATATCAGGGATCTCGGTTTCAAGATTAAGCTCGTATATATGGTTATCATCCTGGGCTTGGTATCGTGCAAAAGCGCTTCTATGCGAGAAGAAGCGACCCCGCTACCTGGGGAACCCCAGGAGCGTCTTGCGGATCAGGGGAAAGTCCCTCAAGGGCCGGATTTTGCGGAAACTCGGCCTCGCTCCCTCGTTCGGGATCAGCTTATGGTAACCTTTTCCAAAGGGGAACTGGAGTTGGATTTCCGGAAATCCTATCTGGCCTATGAAGCCCAGCTTTTTACCGGACTATATGAGGGCCTTTTTTCTTATCATCCGGTTACCATGGAACCGGTTCCGGGGCTCGCCGCGCACTGGGAAGTTTCGGAGGATAAAACGCAGTGGACCTTTACGATCCGGGAGAATGCCAAATACTGGAACGGGGATAAGGTTAGAGCGGAAGATTTCCGGGCGGCCTGGATATCCCTTTTGGATCCTTCGGCGAATTCCCCCTATTCATCGTTGTTTGATATTATCCAAGGGGCCAGGGAATACCGGACCGGGCGGCTCCGGGACCCACGACGGATCGGCATTAGGGCCGACGATGAGCGAACCCTGGTGGTACAGCTCAACACTCCGGCATCGTTCTTTCCTAGTATGCTCTGCCATCATTCCTTTAGTCCCATTCATCCGTCTATGCTGAACCAAGCGGATTGGTCTTCAGCCTCACCGATTTCTAATGGGCCGTTTTATATTGAGGAATATAACCCGGATCGCATGGTCCTGGTTAAAAATGAGTTATATTGGGGCGTTAAAAATGTATCCTTGAATAAGATCATTTTGAAGTTTACTGAAGATGGGGATGAAGCTGCGGCCCTGTGGAATTCCGGGGAAGCCCGGTGGATTTCCGGGGAGGTGAACCTGGAAATCCTTACGGACCGGAGCGGGATCATGGTCAATCCTATGTTTGCCACCCACTATTATTTTATTAGGTCCGCGGAAAAGCCCTGGAACGATCACCGGATCCGGCGGGCCCTTTCCTTGGCGCTGCCCTGGGAGCAAATCCGAGAGGGACACCTGCTTCCTGCGAAAACCCTCATTTACCCTATTCCAGGGTATCCTCAAGTAAAAGGCTTGGACAGTACAGATATGGAAGAGGCTCAGCGGCTTTTGGCAGAAGCGGGGTTTCCCAAAGGGGTGGGCCTTCCGGATCTGGTCATCAAGTTGACTCCTTCAGCAGAGGCTACCCGTATCGGGACCCTTATGGCGGGGGTTTGGATGGAAAAGCTTGGGGTTCCGGTGAAAATCAACGTGATTCCCTACAATCAATACTTTCAGTCGCTGAAACAAAACGACTATGAGGTGGGCTTTTCCACCTGGATCGGAGACTTTGCCGATCCCTATACCTTTCTTCAGATGTGGCGTAGAGATTCCAATCTGAATGATGCCCAGTACAATGATACGGATTATGAAAACTTGATGGACAAGTCCATGACCGAGGATGGGGAAAAACGCTGGGCCACCTTGGCGGAAGCGGAAAAATTACTCCTTGACCGCGGTACGGTGCTTCCCATTTCCTATAGTCCGGCTATAAACATCGTCGATACCGATGAACTAGACGGGTGGTTTCCCAATGCCCTGGATATTCATCCCTTTAAGTACCTATCCTTCAAGGCCTATAAGCCCTTACCCGGGGTAACCCAGGTACCGAGGCAGCGGAAGCTACGAGGTTAGGGTTAAGTGGGATAGAGAAGGGTAACCGCAAAACCTAGTTCCGGGGATTCATATAAGGTCTTACTAG
>JAITAI010000217.1 GCA_031284195.1 Treponema sp. | reverse complement strand
GCTCTTGTTTTGTTTCTGCCATACTTGGTACTGTAAACTATGCGTATATTTGAGGCTATAATCCTGGGCGCGGTCCAGGGTATCACCGAATTCTTACCGGTAAGCAGTTCAGGTCATCTGGTTCTTCTTCAGAAAATCTTCCATATAACCGAACCGGCTCTTTTGTTTGATACTATGGTCCATATAGGTACTTTGGGGGCGGTTTTTATTGTGTTATGGGCTGATATCTGGAATATCCTGCGCCGTCCCATACAGAAACTCACCGGTCTTCTTATAGTGGCCACCCTACCCACGGTCCTTATGGCCCTGGTTTTTAAGGACCTCATCGAAGAAGCCTTTGCGTCCGCGGCCTTTTTGGGCTTTGCCTTTCTTGGTACCGGGGCGCTCCTCATAATCGCCGATAGACTGTCCAAACGACCGGGTATGATCAAAACAGAAAGGACCATGCAGTGGAGTGATGCCATCATTATTGGGTTCCTTCAAGGGGTGGCGATCATTCCGGGGGTATCCCGCTCAGGGTCCACCCTTTCCGGCGCCCTTTCCCGGAAAGTAGACCGGAGTTTTGCCGCTCGATTCTCTTTTCTCCTTTCCATCCCCGCAATCCTGGGCGCCCTGGTTTTACAGCTTCCGGCAGTACTGGGAAATACCTCTGGAGATGTGGGGGGTATTGGTACTGCAAGCCTCATAGCCGGGACCCTGACTGCGGGAGTCGTGGGATTTTTTTCGATACAGGGTATGCTCCACCTCGTTCGGAAAGGATCCCTTTGGGGCTTTGCCCTGTATGTCATGGTCCTGGGGATGCTGATCTTGGTTGATCAGTATGGGACCCATTTCTTTTTTTAGGGTCAGTTCAACCAAGGGCTACCCATGAAGTTTCTGGGGGTGAGGACGAACCCAGCGAGCCATCGCGCTAAACAACAGGGTATGATCAATGGGCTTGGTAATATGATCGTTCATCCCCGCTTCAAGGCTCTTTTCCCGGTCCAAGGCTAAGGTATGAGCGGTCAAGGCAAGGATCGGAATGGTATTCGCACTTTGCCGGATGATGCGGGTCGCGGTGAGCCCGTCCATTTCAGGCATCTGAATATCCATGAGCACAATATCGTAGTCATGCTGGGCTACCATTTCAACTGCTTCCTGGCCATTGGAAGCAATATCCACCTTAAACCCTTCCAGGGTAAGCAGTTCACTGGCCATGATCTGGTTAATCTCGTTGTCTTCTACTAAGAGTACATAGGCGCCCCGGATCTGGTCGGGAATCATCGGTATAGGATCCGATCCTGTTACCGGGGGCGTCACCTCCTGCTCAGGAGGCACATGCAAGAGGGCATCTATATGACTGTAGAGGGAAGCGATACGGACCGGTTTATATAAAACCTGACAGGATGCCTCCAAGGCAGTGATAAAGGTCTGATCTTCCTGATCCTTCATTAGAATCAAGATACGTGGTCTTGAGGTACACGGGAACAAAACTTTCCACCGTTCTAGGGCATCTTGGATATGAGCACGTAAGTCTGCCCAAGAAATCAAAAGTACATCAAGCGCCAGGGGAAGGGTCTGTTCCCATGTATCTTTGTCTGTACTATACCCCAGAAGATTGCAGCCAAGGATCTGACATTGCACGCTCAAGGCCGTATAATCCTGGGGATCATCTATCAAGGCAAAAACGCGCTTTCCCGCGACCCGGTGATAGACCGGCAGTTTCTGAGGGGAGGCCTTACCGAAACATCCGGTAAAGGTGACGGTGGTACCCTGGCCCACCGCACTTTCACAAGCAATCGAACCGCCCATGAGGGTAACGAGGTTTTTACAGATCGTAAGCCCCAGACCGGTTCCGCCATACCGGCGGGTGAGAGAGGAATCGACCTGGGAGAAGGGAATAAACACCCTGGCTATTTGCTCCCCGGTCATACCGATACCCGTATCGCTTATGGAAAAACTAAGCTTCACCTGGGCGCTTTCCAGAGACTTGTCCATGTAGACCCGTAAGGAGATACCTCCCTGTTTGGTAAATTTGCTCCCATTATCCAGGATATTCACCAGAACTTGGGTGAGCCGCAGGGGGTCTCCGATAAGGGTATCAGGGATACCCGGTTCTTGGACAAAGGTTATGGTAAGGCTTCGGAGGTCCGGCAGTACCGAATCAATCACCTCCCCCAGAATCTGTTGTAAAGAGAAGGGTACCTGCTCAAAGGAGAGCTTACCCTCGTTAATCATAGAAAAATCAAGGATATCGTTGATGATACGCAATAATTGCTTTGCAGACTGGTCAATAGTGGTACTATAAAAGCGCTGTTTTTCGGTCATCTCGCTTTGGAGCAGCAGTTTAGTCATACCCAGAATCCCATTCATGGGAGTACGGAGCTCATGGCTCATATTAGCCAGAAATTCGCTTTTAGCCCGGTCGCTTTCCTCTGCCCGGTTACGAGCAGCAATCAGTTTCTCCTGGGTTTGTTCAATGGTTGTGAGGTACTGCTTGAATTGGCGAAGGTCCCGGATATGGCTCGCGATACAGTAAGCCCCGTCCCAGAATACCCGCACGAGGGTAATTTCTACGGGCAGCTCTTCTTCAGTATGGAGCCGGTACCACCAGTCATAGACTTCCATCCCCGATTCCATGGCTTTACGCAGATAGGCAATCTGTTTTTCACTGCTTTTGCTTCCGTCAGGCTGGTATTCGGGAGAAAAACCGGGGAACCGCTGGTATAAGGCTTCTTTTGAACTGCATTGGAATAATTCAATGGCCTGGTTATTGCAATTAATAATCTGATACCGATCATTCCAGAACATACATGCTGTGGGGGTTATATTCAGGATACTACGGATCTGTTTTTTAACCTCTGCGCTGATGCTATCCCACCGTTCAAATCCGGTACTCTCTCGTATATCTTGCAGGCAGCCGCAGAGCATAAGCTTCTGTCCAGTATCACGGATGATACCCAGGGCATGAATCATCCGATAGGTTCCCAGGCACTGGTTGAGAATAGGATGGATATGGTCGTATCCGGATCGGCTTACTATAGCCCTTTTGAGTTCATCTGCCATAGTCGGAGTAAGGTCCTCTGGACAGAAGGTTTCATTATATACCGCCAGATCGTATTCAACATAGGGAACATCAAGACCGTAGATATCTTTAATAAAGGAATGCCCGTAGACACAAATGTGATTTGTATCTTGATAATACTCCCAAAATGCACCTTGCCCTTCACAAGACAAAAGCTGTGGCGTATACGCAAAAGAACGATTTTGGAATAGGTTTTGTTCCTCTAGCTTCATTTCACCCTTCTTGTGAGCTCTACTATATTTCTATAAATAATAGGACATTATCGGTACATTGTCGAGACTATCTTTAGTCGAGCGTATCTTTAATAGTATATACTAAAAACAAATTTTTTTATCATTGCAAGTACCTGGTCATGATCCTCGAGGCTATGAAAGAGCCGGTTAATCTGATATATTAGTATCAGTCAAGGAATCAGGTGGCAGTATGAAAAAAGCAGGGGAATTACTCTCATTTTTTTTTGATGAAAAGACCCTGGATAGAGCCCAAGGGTATTCGGAACTGTTTGCTTCCTGGGCTTCTGTGGTGAAGGCCCATAGAATTCCGGCTGCAGCAGACCATTCCCAGATTGTGGAACTTGAAGGGCATGTACTCCTTATCGAAGCGGATCATCCAGGGTGGATTCAGCTCTTGCAAACCAAACAGCGGGAATTGCTCCGGTCCTTTCAGGATCGGTTTCCTGATATCACGGGAATTTCCTTCCGATTGAACCGTAAACCAGGACCGGCGGTTCAATCGGAAGTACGGGAGTACCCTGTGGCCCCGGAACAAGGTAGAGAAATCAAAGAAACCTATAAGTCCCAGGAACGAGAGTCCAGCCTGTATGATACATTTGAGGATACGGAACTGCAAGAAACCCTTAAGCAGTTGAAACAGGGTATTATGGCTCGAAATAAGATTCAATAAGGCTAGGGCCCCAGGTATTCAAGGTCAAGGGTTCTTCCGGTAAAAGCGGATCCTCCTGGGTAAAAACAGGGAAGGCTAAACCTGCTGGGCGGAGTGAGTATGCACACAAAATATACCCCCTGTACCCTCTGTCCCCGAAACTGTGGAGCAGACCGTTTAGGCGGTAAAACAGGTTATTGCGGAGAAACCGCAGCTCTCCGTATTGCCGCTGCATCCATCCACCGGGGAGAAGAACCCCCTATTACCGGATCCGGTGGTTCAGGAACGATCTTTATAAGCGGCTGTAACTTAGGGTGTAGGTTCTGTCAGAATCATCAGATTTCCCAGGAAGGGATGGGGAAAACCCTCACCCTTGAAGCCTTTGCCAGGCTCTGTCTTGTCTTGCAACAGCAGGAAGCGGAGAATATCAACCTGGTTACTGGAAGCCACGCGGCGCCGGCCCTAGCCATAGGAATCCAACAGGCCCGCTCTCTGGGGCTTTCCATTCCAGTGCTCTGGAATTCTTCAGCTTATGAACTCCCGGCAACCCTATCCCTCATGGAATCAGTGCTGGACGTGTATCTGCCAGACCTTAAAACCCTGGATCCTGCCCTGGGGGACCGTTTCTTCAATGCCCCGGATTATCCTGAACACGCGGAAAAGGCAATCCTCTGGATGTTGGAAAAACGCCGCCTCCGGTTTAATGCGACTCAGCGCTTGGTTTCGGGGGTCATCATTCGGCATTTAGTACTGCCCGATTACCTTGAGTCCACCAAAGGGGTCCTGCAGTGGTTTGCGGAAAAGGCCCAGGGCAGGGCCCTCATTTCGGTGATGATGCAGTATACTCCGGTACGCGGTGATACCCCCGAAAAGCATCCCCCCGAAAGTCCCAGCCCAGGAAGGCTAGACCGGTATGTGAATACCCAGGAATACGAACAGGTTTTAGCGTGGCTTGATACTTTTGCAATTACCGAGGGCTTTTATCAGGAATTGGTTCCCGATACAGGCTGGCTCCCGGATTTCAGCCGGGTCCAGCCCTTTTCATCGGAACTTTCACGCTCGGTTTGGCATTGGAAAGAAGGATATGGGGCTATAGCAGATCCTTAAATAGGTTTTCTATGACCGCTTTGGTCTGGGCTCCGGTCTTTTGCCGGATGAGTTCTCCCTGCTTATACAAGACCATGACTGGCACCGACGCAATACCGTGCCGGTCTACCAGATGCGGCTCTTCATCTACGTTGATCTTAGCCACTTTAATGGTCCCTGCATATTCTTCAGCGATCTCATCCAGTAAAGGAGCCATCATTCTGCAGGGTCCGCACCAGGTTGCCCAAAACTCTATCAAGACCGGAATGAGAGACTGTAAGACTTCAGATTCAAAATTGGCCTCGGTTATTTGTATACTCGTACTCATGGAAACTCCTTGCTCATGGAGAAAGAAACAAAGTTCGTTAGGTATCATAAAAAAGCCTACCTTTCTCCAGAGCCCCTGGGTAAAAAACGGTTTGGCCCAGGGATATTTTTAAGTATATAGAGAACAGGGGAAAAAATCCACGCTTGTACTGAAGCCCCGGAGTCTCTATAATAGGGCCTACTTATGAAGTCAGTTGAATTACTCGCCCCGGCAGGTTCCCCGGAAGCCTTGGACGCGGCTATTAGTGAAGGGGCAGACGGGGTGTACCTGGGACTCAAGAACTTCAATGCCCGAATGCGAAGTGCCAATTTTACCTATGCCCAATTTGAAAGCGCCTTGCATAGCCTGCATCGTATGGGCCGTAAGCTTTATGTAACAGTCAATACGGTTTTTGAACAGCGGGAAGCGGATCGGCTCTATCAGCTTTTACATTATTTGGCTTCCCTAGGGCCGGACGGTCTCATTATCCAAGATTTAGGGATCATCACCATGGTCCGGGAGCATTTTCCTACCCTGAAACTACATGCCTCTACCCAGATGAATATCGCCTCAAGCCGGGGGGTGAATGTCCTTTCTAAATACGGTATTTCCCGGGTTGTTCTTGCCCGGGAACTGAGTTTCCATGAAATCAGGGATATCCGTATCCATACCAACGTGGAATTAGAGGTTTTTGTTCACGGTGCCCTTTGTGTAAGCGCTTCAGGGCTTTGTCTGTTTTCCAGTTTTCTAGGGGGCAAGTCTGCGAACCGGGGGCTTTGTACCCAGGGGTGCAGGCGGTACTTCAGACCCAGTGACCCTGGACATTCCGCTACCACCGGTGGATATTATTTCAGCCCTTCGGACCTCCAACTATTTGAACAGGTTCCTGATTTGGTAGCAGCAGGGATCCATGCTTTCAAGATCGAGGGCCGGATGAAGAGCGCTGACTATGTGGGTACCGTGGTTTCTGCGTACCGGCAGCTTATCGACGCCCTCTCCGGGAACGCGGAAACGATCCGGCGAGCCATGGTAAAAGGGGTGCAGATCTTACGTAATGATTTTGCCCGGGAAAAGACGGTTTTTTATTCCTTCTATGATACTCACCTTCGGCATACTCAGAAAGATACAGGGCCGGTGGACTGGCTTCAGGCAGCTAGGAGTGGTGGAACCGGTATTCCTCTGGGTACGCTCCTCAAGGTGAAAGGTACAGGCTCTGAGCGGCGGGGTCTTATCCCTGGAGGCCCCCTTATGCTTGGTCTGGGCGATTCAGTACGGTTCCACCGGGCAGACGATACAGACCGCCAATCCCACAAGGTAAGTTTTGTTCAAGAGGCCCCCCAAGAAGGGCCGGGGCTGCGATGGATTTCCATTCCCGATGGTTTTGTACCAGGAGATGCGGTTTACCTCATCCAAACCAAGGACAGGTCAAAGCGGTATGCCCCGGTGATTCCTCCAGGCAGGGATGATTCCAGGCGGAAACCTGGTTGGGAACATGTCCCTTTTCTAAGCCTACCCAAAGCCCCTAAGGAGCAGAAAGGAAAGACGGTCTTTCCAGCGGGTCTCTACATCGCTGTTTCCCAGTTGGAAGATCTGTATATCATCCAATCATCAAGACCGGTGAGGGTCATGCTGAAGTATACCCGCAAGACCGCAGCCTATCTTCTGGGGACGTCTAAGATGCTGCCCTTTAATCCAGGAGAGATCATCCTGGTCTTGGACCCCTATTTTCCCCAAACTATGGAACAGGTTCTAGAGGAAGAAATACCCCGGCTTATGAGCCTTGGGTACCGTCAGTTTGTGGTGAACAACCTTGGACACTGCCCGTATTTTCGTACTATCCATGCCGCAGTGATTGCCGGTCCCTATCTCTATGGCTTTAACCGCTGGGCTTCGGCCTTTCTTTCCTGCTTAGGTCTGGATCATGCCATTACCCCCCTGGAGAATAACCGGCAGAACCTGGAACAGACCGCGGAACCTCATCGGCGTTCCTTTATATTTATTACCCTTTTTGCCTACCCTGCGCTTTTCCATATACGGACAGATCTGGGGGCTACCTATGATTTTCGGCATTTTACTGACCGCCGGGATGAATCCTTCACCCTTATCAGTAACCCTGAGGGCTCTCTGGTTATCCCGGAGCAACCTTTTTCTATTATCGACAAAATGCCTTTTCTAAAAGCCGCAGGGTTTACCCGTTTTATTTTGGATCTCTCCGGTCCTCTTCTGAAAAAAGGAGATTATCAGGACCTGATACGAGGAGTGAAGAACAGCAGACCCCTCCCCCATACGAGCCGGTTCAACTGGAAAAATGGATTTTACCAGGAATCAAAAGGTACCAATCCTTAAGCGCTCGTCTATTGCGGGCGGAGATTTAAGCTTGACCAGAAGGCTCTTCCCGGGATGAACGATAATCCTCCAGAGTGGCGAATACAAAACACCCCTCTCGTCCTTTTGAAGGGCAGAGGAAAAGCTGAACCTCCACTGCTGGTCCGGGGCATGGATTTTACCCCTCAAACGTTATTGGCAAATAGGTGAGCCTAGGCGATCTCGTAACCGGCTTCGACCACTGCGGCCTTCAGGGTCTCTAGACCTACCCCATCCCCATGTTCCACCACCGCAGACTTTTCCTTGAGCTTGACTTTCGCTGACTTTACTCCGTTGATTGCTTCAAGCGCTGCTTTTACATGTTTAACGCAATGTTCACAGGACATTCCTTCAATTTTAAGGCTGGTTGTCATGGTATATTCCTCCATAATAGACAATATACCAAAATGAACCGGCAGGGTATACCCCTCGTGTTGTCTCATAAACTCCTCCAAAGCAAGATCAGAGGAGTTGTAGTATAAGGTGTTTCGGCTTTCCCCAAACTCCCTTTCTTCATAATAATTAAATCCAATACCGGGCCCAAACATAAACTCCCGTTGAGGTCATAGCCCTTACTATCGGGCTTCTCCTTTACCACCTGGAGAACACCCCCAAATAATGGAGGAATATGATAGTTCGCTGGTCCTCAAAGAATGCCCCTTGAGGTTAAACCCCAGCGCGCCGATGAACGTTTCCATCATCGAATTCAACTGAATTTCCCCATTCAAACCCGGTTGAAAGCCATAATTCTTGAAAGAAAACCATAGGGGGTTTCTGTACATTAAAAAACACCGCGTCTCTATACATGGTTTCGTCACTTTTTGTAGTGACGCAGTAACATGAACCAGTTTCAAAAAGTCAGATTTTTAAAAAACTTTTATAAAATAATGATAAAAACTGACAGATACTTTATCAAAATAGTCATGTATAATATATTGTATAGTGTGGAGTCATTCCTATGAGATTACTGTTACTGTTAGTCATTACGGTCATGGGCCTCTGTACCTTAGGTTGTGCAACTGACCCGGTCGTTACAGAAGGTGATGCACCTCAAGCATCTACGGCACCTGAATCTACCGCAGGAACAGAAAATTCGGCTGCAGTTCAAACAGCAGTTGCTCCTAAAAGTACAGAAAAGACCGGAAAAGCAACTAGAACCAAAGCAACGGTTGCCCCGGAACCTTCAGAAAAGGTTATAGCTCCCCCTCTTACACCGGAGTATAGCAAGACCAATGCAACTCCGAATCCGGTTCAAACCAAGCCAGCAGAAACCCCTCCTACCCCGTGTTCAGGCTTGATTCTTGAAGGAGCCCGGATCCATAGGGTCGTATGGGGGGATACCCTCTCAAGGATTGCCAAAAAATATTACGGTACTACCAAGGGGTATTATTTCCCCTTAATCATATTGGCCTCTAGGGATAGGGTACTGGATCCGGATATCATTATACCAGGGATGTACTTATTTATTCCGGATTTACAGAAAAACCTTACGGATCCAAGGGCAAACGAACAGCTTAAAATTTTTTTCTTGGCTATGGCAGAGGTTTATGAAAGAAAAGGGAAACCTATAATCCAATATAAGCTACTCCAGGTAGCGCAATCGCTGTAGCAAGCAGGGTATATACAAAACGCGCAAATCCTACTAGAGTTAAGGCGCAATTTTACCTCTAAACTATAAGGAGTAGCATATCCAGTATGAAACAGCGGCGATTTTTCTTTACTTCCGAATCCGTCGGAGAGGGTCATCCTGATAAACTATGTGACCAGATTTCAGATGCTATATTAGATGCCTGTTTACAAGACGATCCCCAAAGCCGGGTTGCCTGCGAAACCTTCGCCTCCACTTCCCTGGTGCTCATTGGGGGAGAAATAACCACTAAAACCTTCGTGGATTTTCAGCATGTAGTTCGGGATGTGGCCCGGGAAGTGGGATACACTGACCCTGCTTATGGCTTGGATTACCAGTCCATGGCGGTCTTGGATATGATTCACAGCCAGTCGCCTGACATAAGTCAGGGTGTTTCCGGTAGTGGCCTTGAAGAGTACCAAGGTCAGCAGGGCGCCGGGGATCAAGGGATGATGTTTGGCTTTGCCTGTAACGAGACCAAGGAGTTTATGCCCTTGCCCATTACCGTCGCTCACCAGATCCTGATCCGGGCTACGGAGCAACGGAAGACCCGGACTATTCCCTGGCTGCGGCCGGATGCAAAAACCCAAGTAACCGTTGAATATGAGGGACACAAGCCCATACGGATTGATACGGTCGTGTTGTCCCACCAGCACGATGACGGTATTGCCTACAAGACCATCAAAGAAACCATCATCGACCAGATCATCAGACCTGTCCTGGAACCCACGGGCCTCATAGACAAAACAACGAAGTATTTCATCAATCCCACCGGCCGTTTCGTGGTGGGAGGGCCCTTCGGCGATACGGGTCTTACCGGCAGGAAGATCATCGTGGATACCTACGGCGGTATGGGCCGGCATGGAGGGGGCGCTTTCTCCGGCAAGGATCCGACTAAAGTGGATCGTTCTGCAGCCTACATGGCCCGGTATGTGGCAAAGAACATCCTGGCCGCCCAATTGGCGGAACGTTGTGAGGTTGAATTGGCGTATGCTATTGGGGTACCTTTCCCGGTCTCGGTCATGGTGGATACCTTCGGTACTGCTACGGCTCCTGAAAACCTGATAGAAGCAGCGGTTACCCAGGTATTTGACCTGAGCCCTGCTGGGATCATCGCTGCCCTGGATCTCCGGCGTCCTATCTATCGGAAAACCGCTACCTACGGTCATTTTGGCCGCGGGGAATTCCCTTGGGAAAAAACCGATAAAGTAGCGGAACTTACCCGTGCGCTGGGTTGATTGAGCCGATTGCCTACTGGAATCAGCATGCGAAGCAAGGACCTATGAACCAGGCGCTTCTTCATAGGTCCCTCCATGCTGCAGCGGAGCTTACCTATTCTCGATCCCGCGGTCCGGGGGGACAGAACGTAAACAAGGTCAACACCAAGGTTAGCCTGCGGATCCTGCTGAAGGACCTGGAAGGTCTCTCTGCAGGGGAGATGGGCCGCCTGCGGGAAATCTTGGCTTCCCGGATCACCCGGGATGATGCACTGGTTATCTCCTCTGAGGGGGAACGATCCCAAAAGACCAACCAGGACCGGGCCTTTTCCCGGTTGGAAACCCTCATCACTGCGGCTGCCCGGCTTCCTCGATACCGTAAACCCACCAAGCCTTCCAAACAAGAGCGGGAACAACGACTCCACACCAAACGTATCCAGGGTATGAAAAAGTCGGCCCGACGCCTTGTTCCCGAAGATTTTTGAAGGGCCGGGTTATTCACC
>JAITAI010000196.1 GCA_031284195.1 Treponema sp. | reverse complement strand
TTACAAAGGCTTGTGGAGGATTCCCTTCAGGAGGAATGATAAAAAGTGAGCCCGGGGCCTGTTAGATTTTTTGTGTAAATGCCTACTAGCATTCTGGTCTCAAATCCCGGGTTTCTTTTATTCTTAAAGGTGTTTTCTGTAATTTTTTACTAAATATAGCATTATGGACAATGTATCGCCAGCCAAAGGTATAAAGGGAAGCATGAAGGGGGCAAAACCCTCAAAGTCTGAGACGGCCCGAGGATTTTCCGAGATGATAGGGTTTACAGACCAGGGATAACCCTTATGGTGAGGATGGCTGAAGGGTCCACGCTAACCTGCCTCCTATCAGATTGACGGATACCGGCATTGCCGTGGCCGTAAGGGCGCGTGCAGCGATACCTGGCGCCCATGCCTAAATAGGGTATAATACTCCTTATGAACGGGGACTTGATGAGGGCAACCCTCCGTATAATGCTCCCAGAAACCAGGGAGCAAGAGATACCGGTCGAACCAGGCCGGAGTTTGCTTAAAACGTTGCAAGCCGCAGGGATATACCTTCCGGCCATTTGCGGCGGGCAGGGGAACTGCGGAAAATGTAAGGTCCGGGTGTATACCGGTTCGCTTCCGGTTACCCCTGCTGACCGGTTATGCTTGTCTCACAGCCAGTTGGAAGAAGGGTATCGCCTTGCCTGCGCTGCGTTTCCCCAGAGGGATATGGGCATTGAGGTATTTGAAACCGGGGAACAGCATTTTTCCACGGTGAACGTCTTTGCACAGGAACATGAAACCCCCTGCGGACTTGAGGAAGCTCTTTTTTGTCTTGAAAAAAACGCCCAAAGTTATGCCCGCCAACTGATACCGGACCGGCCCCTTTCCTATTTAGAGCTCCGGGAAGCCTCCAAACTGGCCGATACCCAAGGCCGGTTTTTTGAGGAGCCGCCACGGGCCAGTAACGGGGCAGCTTCTCCTGCAGCAAACCTGGAATCAGGAACATACCACGTTTACTGGGAGCAGGGAAAGATACTCCATATCAGTTACAAACCAGAACCGGTATACGCCGTTGCTGTTGATATCGGCACCACCACCCTGGCTATGGTGTTGCTGGATCTGCAGACCGGTACAATCGCCAGCCGGTTTTCCGCGGTGAATCGGCAGCGGGAATTCGGAGGCGATGTGATTTCCCGGATTCAGCGGGCCAATGAGGGAGATCTGGTCCTTTTGAGCCTGAGTGTGCGGAACCAGATCACCGAAGGAATAGCCGCGCTTTGCCGCGATGCCTCTGCCGGCGTACAGGCTATCAGGAAAATTGCCATAGTGGGCAATACCACCATGCTGCACCTCCTGTTACAGTTGAGCTGCTGTACCCTGGGGCAGACGCCGTTTACGCCGGTTACCCTGGATATGGTTTCCCTGGGATCCCGGGAAATCTTTGAAGGGGATCTTTCCTGCGAAACCGTGATCCTCCCAGGGATTTCTACTTACGTGGGAGCGGATATTACCGCGGGACTTCTTTTCACGGAGCTTCACACCAAAGCGGACCCAGTGGTGTTCATGGATATCGGCACTAATGGCGAGATGGCCCTAGCTTACCAAGGAAAGATCCTCTGTACCGCTACCGCAGCAGGGCCCGCCTTTGAAGGGGGAAATATACGCTGGGGAACCGGAAGCGTAATGGGGGCCATTTCCCAGGTGCGCTTTAGAGACGGAATCTTTGCCTGTACCACCATCGGCAACCAGCCGCCGGTGGGTATCTGCGGGTCCGGTGTGGTGGATATCGTATACCAGGGACTCAAACAGGATTTTATCCAATCCAGCGGACGGTTCAATCCAAAGCTGCTGCCCACCGGCGAAATCTTTCTTGCCAGGACCCAGGACAACAGGGATATTGTATTTTGCCAGAAGGATGTGCGGGAGTTGCAGTTGGGAAAAAGCGCCATTCGCTCTGGCCTTGACGCCCTGCTCAACCACGCGGGTCTCGGTTATGGGGATATAAAAACCCTGTACCTAGCAGGAGGTTTCGGATTTAACCTCAACCTAGAAAGCGGTGTAGGGATCGGACTTATCCCAGAAGCGCTACGGCCCAAGATTTCCCTGGCCGGGAACAGCGCCCTTGGGGGCGCGGTGAAATTGCTCCTTAATCCTGATAATGAAAAAACGTTGTATCATCTTGTCGGGCAATCAGAAGAATTCAGCCTTCCTCAGGATAAGTATTTTACTAAACACTTTATTGATAATATCGATTTTGAGTGATGAGCCACCACGGATGTTAAAGCATAATGACCGGATACCAAGAAATACTCAGGAATGATACATGGTGGCAGAAGTATCTTACGAACCCGCAAAAACATTAAAGCCGCGCAGAAATACCATGACCCATCGGCCAGGGTATTCCTGGGCAGGGCCTTAGTACAAGGCCTCCTGGAGATTACGAATATTCTGCGTCATTAACCCGTAGTAACTTGCCCCATTATCAAAATCCCGTTTAGAAACATTATGCACCGCATGAAGCAGCAATTTTTTTGCCCCTGTTTCTTCACAGAGGATATCGGCGATCTTTTCATTAGAAAGTTCAATATGGAACACCACCGGAAGCCGTTCAGCTCTGATTTTGTTGATCAAAAAGGCAATCGTAGCCGCGCTTGCTTCGGTTTCAGTGGAACAACCCGGGAAGGCCGCAAAGTACTGTAACCCATAGGCATCGGCAAAATACCGGAAGGGAAAACGGTCGCCGAATATCAAGGTTTTACGTTTGGCTCCGTCTATTACCTGCTGAAAAGCATGGTCCAATTCGGTTAATTTTGCCAGATAGGCTCGGGTAGTACTTTCGTATACAGCCCTGTTAGCGCCATCCCGTTGTTTAAGCACCTCGGATATCTTTTGTACTATGAGTTTCACATTCCGAGGAGCAGTCCAGACATGCTCGTCATATTCCGCTTCTGCTTCATGATCGTGCCCGGTGAGTTCCTGGACAATTTCTTCCCCTGTAAAAGCCGCAAGGTAATACGTGGGCCAGTGATCCCATTCCTCAAACAACGCTTCGTTGCTCACATTGCCCTGGTACAAGTGAAAATACTCAATCCCTTCCCCCGGTTTTATCAGATGGTCGCTGAACTGGACATACCGGGGAGCAGAACCGGGGTTGCCTTCCGCTTCAAACAGATACCGTACCCGTTTTGCTCCGGATCTATTCAGAAGGATTTTAAAACCCTTGTAAGTATATCGCACCCTATTGGATACCCCTTTGGTGTAATAGGTGATTGATTCTCGGTCGATGATGACTTTTTCCGCATCGGTCTTATATGCCGCATCGTAATACCGGCGAAAATCTTCGACGGTTTGTTTCTCATCTTCCGCTGCCTTATGCTTCAAGACCGGGTCCAAGGTTCTGTTCAAAAGAAGGGGATAGGTGGACTGCCATTCACCGGCCCATTCGGCAAGACTCCGATCCTTAACCTCCGCATCCTCAAAATCTTCACCACCGTGACCGTGATCATGGCCCTCTTCCTCTTCCTCTTGCATCCCTTCCACGATCTCCTCTTCTACTACGTCCACACACTCCATGAGGGAGATAATGCTCATACGGCTCGTATCCATGGATTCGAGGATTCCATCTACCCAGGTATCGGATTCACCGCCTCCATAAATAAAAACATCGCAGTTCTGTACCGTGATAATATCCCGGGGAGTAGGCTCAAAGGAGTGGCTTTCCGCACCAGGAGGAAGGAGCATGGTCAGACTCACCTTATCCCCGGCAATTTCCCGGACAAAATCATAGGGCGGGAAAATAGTAGTAACCACTTGGAGTTTCCCTTCCTCCCTTTTTGTATCCCTTTGCCCCCGGGCAGATAAAACCACCGTAAGGGATAGCAACACCCCTATAAAAAAAACAATTCGTTTCATACCTATAAACTCCTATTTGTATAGTTCTCGTTATGTTGAAAAAGTAACGTGCATGTAAAGCAACACTGAAAAAATTGAACCTCGCCAGATCCGAATCATCGGTTCATTTTTACTTTCAACTGGACTACACTTAACGGTATAAGCGTACCAAGCACCAAACTAACGAGGAGCATCTCCGGCACTACCGTACCCGCCGGAAGCGGATGATACATCAGGGCATATTTAACGTGCTTGAAAACATGCTGTGCCCATTGTATCTGTAAACAGACAGGACATCCCTCACCACAGCAGGTATGATCCTGCTTGGTAATGACCAGGGTTTCAGAAACCAAAAAACCAAGGACAAAACAGATACCACCTATCAGAAGGATCCCCTGGTATTTATGCATATTTTCCTCATGCCTTACCCGCAGCAAGACAGTTGCCACAGGTACCATACAAGGTCGTTTTAAGCAGATTGATTTGAAAATCGTGTTTATGTAACAGATGCCCTTGCATTTTGTCTAAGAGGGTACAGTCTATATGGATCAAGGTGCCGCACCTTTCACATTTCAAGTGGAAATGTTCCTGACAGGCCTTGTTCTTGCCTATATACTGATAACAGGCACTACTGCTTTCACTCAACAGGTATTTACGGATTTTCCCCTCAGCCACGAGTCTTTCCAGGTGGCGATAGACGGTTGTCTGTCCAATGACCGTTGCTGCGGTTTCAAAATGCCGTACAATCTGATGAGCCGTAACATGCCTATCACCCAAGGAGGCCATATACTCAAGAATCAGTTTTCCTTGAGATGTGTTATACCTATTAGGACGGGTCTGTTTCATAATGCTTACAATATACGATCGGATCACC
>JAITAI010000177.1 GCA_031284195.1 Treponema sp. | reverse complement strand
CCGTACCAGGGGACCAGGACCCGGGTATGGGTATAACAATAAGGCTCGATTTTGGTGTAACTCACCGTAAGCGTCCCAAAAGGAAGCAGGGGAACCCCGACTTTGGCCCCTGCCTGCAGGGCAAACATGTGCCGGTCCAGTTCAAAGAGCCGGGAAACACTGGAAACTTCTATTTCATCTGCAAAAAAGGAGAACCACAAACCACCAATGCCGGGATATTGGGCTTTCACATTAAAAAAAAGCCCCATGTTGTCAAAGTCGCCGATATTGTTTTGGTACAGAAAGTTGTTATTGATGGGAAAAGGGTATCCCAGTTCAAAGCGTTTCGGCCAAATCGCGGTACTGCCCACATCAAAGTGGAAGTAGTTTTTATAGTTGAGTTCGAGCTGTTCTATGGAAAAGGCGTTTTGGCTGGTCTTTGCGGATTCGGTTATGCCTTGGGCATTGTAATATTCCAGAACCCCGGTTAAGGCGGAGAAGGCAAACCAGGAAACGGGATTGAAGGTACCTTCCAGGGCTAAAAAGGGCTGGGCTGCGGCATTAAACACCAGGCTGCTACCCGGGGACATCCCTGCCCATTCCCGTCGGAACCGGCCAAACCGGTAACGGAGGGTCTCTCCAAAGAGTTCCCCGGACACTTCGGAGAGAAGGCTCGGGCCTATGGAAATATCCTGGGGCCAGTTTTTCATACTCCCTGCGGTGATATTCCCCGGGCTAAAGAGAAAACCGTCCCAGCCTTTTTGATAGGTGTAGGGAAAGAAGGCTTCCGGGTGGCTATAAACAGGAATCTCCTCATTGCTATGGACTTCGTCCCCTACAAATCCCTTATAATAGGGGTAATAGGTCCCCAGTTCAGTCCGAGGGCTCCGTAAAAGGCCCCCGGAAATGGTAAAGTTGTAAGAAAAATGGTCCCCTATATCACCATTGGTATACCCGGTAATCCAGGAATCCGTTCCCCAGGCCAGATCCCCTGAACCAGGATAGGCCCCTCCTCCAAAGCTCAAACGTAAACCCACTCCCAGATCCCCGGAAAACCGGATCCCTCCCTTGGTAGGGATATTAAAATAATAGGCCCCCCGCTGCCAATCCAGTCCTGGGGGCTTTCTTTCAAAATCCTGTTTTACCTTTTCCAAGATGAGCCGTTCTGTGGCAGCTAGGTTTTTACCGAACCTGAATCCTTCGGTATCAAGGGGTTCATGATTGAGGATTTCATTGATGGCTTTGAGGATAAGCTTACGGGAATAGGGTTTTACCCCTGGAAGGGGTTCGCATAAGCCTCGGGCTTGGGCTTGTTCTAAGAGATAATACACCGGATGATCCATAGGTAAGGATCCATGGGTCTGGGCGCTCAGAGATGGTCCTAGGATAAAAACCCATAACATACCTAGAACCCTATACCGTTTACCCATACATCACCCTCCAAGAATGCCCGCTCTTGACCTGAAACCTTGTCCTCATTAGTATTAGGCATATTATATGGTTCACCAGAAAATGTCAACAAATTATAGTCGGTGGAGTCCGCTCAATACCTTGAGTATGCGTAAAATCATGGGACTTGTGATGATGCTATGGAGTGTGGCAGGTCTTAGGTCCTTGCCGGAACAGAAGATCCTCTATCCCGGGGAATGGGTCTATGAAGCCCTGGGGATCCTTTCCCAAGAACAGGGAGTGGTGTTTTTTATGGATTCTTCCCTGACCGTTGGGCAGATCCGGTTTTTGCTCCAACAAATCAACGAGGAAACCCTTTCTCCCAGCGGCCAGGTACTCTATGATCGTATTATTGATTACCTGAAAGGGTTTTCAGGGTATACGGTACAAGCCGACGGAATCCAGGCGGATATTGATGCCCTAGTGCAGCCGGAACTGTATTTCAAGACCAATCCTGATCTGGACTGGATCTACACCCACCACAACCGGCGTCCTCTTTTTATGCTCCCGGTGAGTATTTCTTTGGGTTCGTATATTACCGCAGAAATGGATCCCTATTTTGGCGAAAACGAATACGCTGCGTCCCTGCATGAAAATTATACCAATATTCCCTGGGGTGATCTGGCGTCCCAGGGGGATGTGCATATTCCCCAACGGGCCTACCTCAGCGCAGGTTTTCCTTTTGGTAAGGCTTCAGGGGTCCACCTGTCGGTGGGGATTGGGGATGATTTTTTCGGTAGAACCCGGACCGGCAGCATCATCCTTTCGGAATACCTGGAACGGGTCAATTACGCCCAGCTCTCCTTTTACTCCCCTAGTATTCGGTATGCTGCGGAAGTTATGCAGTACGAGGTCAACAAGTACCACTATATGCACTATCTGCAGATGCGGCCCCATAAACGGATCTCCCTGTCCTTTACCGAAGGAGCCATGGTCAACGCCCCTTTGGAGCTTCGGTACCTCAACCCTATGATGATCTTCCACAGTTACGAAGGCTGGAAAACCTATGACGATTACAATGCCGCGCTAAATCCTGAAAGCATACCCTCATTGAACAACGAAGGATCCCGGGTGGGAGCCTTTTTTGGGGCCAAGATCGAATATCACCCTTGGAAATACCTGCGGCTCTACGGTCTTTTTGCCATGACCCAATTGCAGTTGCCCATGGAACATGCCAATTGGGAAGAATTCCTCACTCCAGACGCAGTAGCTTTTCAAGGGGGCCTGGAAGTTTCCCTGCCCAGTTCCCAGGGTTACTGGGTCTTCGGTCTTGAGGGGGTCTATACCTATCCCTATATGTATTTAAAAGAAGATAAGGGCTGGTCTTATTACAAAGAGATGGTAGAAATGGATGGGATCACCGTCCGATACTGGACCGGGACCCCTTTTGGGCCGGATTCAATCGCGGGAACCTTCTGGTGTACTTACCAGCGGACTCAGGTCCACCCGGGATCCGAGTGGTCTCTGGGGTTTTCCTTGGTGATTGCCGCTCAAGGGGAAAAGTCCAGTACCGCTATTTTTGATACCGACGCGTATCAGCCTACCCATGAGGTTATAGATATGGTCCGGCCACCCACGGGGATTCCGACCTATACCTATACCTTCACCCTGTTGGGAACCTGGTCGCCTTTGGAGTGGCTCCACTTTTCCCTGCAGCCGGGTTACAAAATCGTCAGCAATTACGCCCATAGGGAAGGCAGCATGGAACAGGGTTTTGAGCTCACCTTCTCAGCTCAAATCCAGCCGGTAAGCAAGCTGAAGCAAATCCTATCCAAACAAGCAGAGTAGGTAAAAGGGTGGGATACATACAAATTAAACGCCATGAGAAATGAGAGAAACAAGGGCCATGAGAAGAATTGCCCCCAATTCCTTACTGGAGAGGGAAAAAGTAAGAGGAAGCGCTTCATACAAACCAAGCGCCATGAGAAGTAAGGGAAAAAAGAGGCCATGCGACGTAAAGAAAAACAAGTAAGAGGACGAGCCGCATACAAACTAAGCGCCATGAGAAGTAAGGGAAAAAAGAGGTCATGCGACGTAAAGAAAAACAAGTAAGAGGACGAGCCGCATACAAACCAAGCGCCATGAGAAGTAAGGGAAAAAAATGAGAGGGAAGAATAGGAATATTTTTAGGAATTATGTGAAAGGTACTTTGCGGTTCACGGAATTTGCCATTACCAATGCGTGTATCGCAAAATGTTCGTTTTGTGAAATATGGAAACAACACCCGAAAGTATTTGTGGATAAAGAAAAAGCCCTCACGGCGATTGATCGGCTGGCGGATTTTGGGGTATCCCATCTGACCATTACTGGCGGGGAACCCCTGCTGCACCCTGAGGTGATTGCCTTTGTTGAACGGGCAAGCAAGCGGAAAATGAATAACGCGGTCCTGAATGCCGCGCCCCAGCTCCTTATGCGGAAGGATATCCTGAAGCGCCTGAAGGATGCAGGATGCGACCTGCTCAGTATCTCCTTTGATTCGGGAGATCCTGTTACCATGGCTGAATCCCGGCAGATTCCCAACATCATGGATGAAATGGCCAAGGCCATGGAACTGGTACACCAGACTTCTCTCAAAACCATGGCGTCGGTTCTCATTTGGAACGATAACTACCATAAGCTGGAAGAGGTGTGCGTCAGGGCAGCCAACATGGGGTTTACCTATATCTCCCTTAATTATCCGACCTTCTCTAAATCCCAGGTGTACCCCCTGGGAGGTGAAGGGATCAGCTTTTCCCGGGATAAAGTGATCCAGGGACTGACTGACGCAATCCGCTTAAAAAAGTCGGGGAAACATAAGATCATCAATTCGGTTATTTCCATGCAGAATATCATCAATTACCTGAAAGACCCGGCTTTGGTCCGGTATCCCTGTTACGGCGGGGAGCATGTGCTGTTTGTGGACTGGTTTTTTGACGTGCGCCCCTGTATGCAGCTTCCCCAGGTTCTGGGAAACATCCTGACCATGGAAGCCGGCGCGTTGCAGCGGCCTCCCTGTAATGACTGTAATATGAGCTGGTATCGGGATTTCAGTATGTTTTTTCACGGGGGCCTGCGGACGATTCCTGTCTGGCTGGAAGCCTTTGCAGGGCCGAAGATCATTTTTTAGTTTTAGGAGAGGGGTTTGCGCCGGCAAGCCCCTTGTTTTTAGTAGGGCATAACCGAGGTTGGGTCAGCCCCCTGATCAAGGCTCGATCTAATCCCTGACCAAGGCTCGGTCTGACCCCTGACTAAGACTCGGTCTGACCCCTGACCAAGGCTCGGTCTGACCTCTGACCAAGACTCAATCTACCCCCTGACCCTGTCTCATACTTCAAAAGTTGCGGCGCCCCCTAGAGGGGAGCGCCGCAGGCCGCTTAGAGACGTGGGTTATTTATAGAGAAAAGAAATAAAATACGTGCCGTAATTACTGGTATACTCGTTATAGGGAACAACCTTTATATAATAGGTTCCGCTTGATGAAAATGGGTGACTGGAGGCGGTGTTCCCATCAAGAGTTGCTATCAAGGTTAATCCCGAATTGTAGATTTCAAAGGAAACATTGGACGTATAGGAACTGCTATAAGCCCGGTCCAATCCGGATAAATAATAACCGCTGCTAGAGGGTACGGAAATACGATACCACACCGCAGGAGAACTGGAACTTACGGTACCGCTTAATTGAGTGGAACTAGACAGGGTGATCGGGTTAGAAGAGGCTGAGCCGGCAGATCCGCTGGACGACGAGTTTGTCGTCGCGTAAGCATAGGATGACTTGGAACTTTCCACGTAACTATTATAGGCGGACACTTTGTAATAGTAGGTCGTGCCTAACGGCAGCCCCGTATCGGTATAGGAAGTAGCGCTTGTGGAAGTAACCTGAGAATACGTGCCGGAACTGCTGGTCGAGCGGTATACCCTATAGCTGCTTGCGCCGGAAACCGAATTCCAGGATACTGTAATGCTGCTTGAAGACGCCGCTGATGCGGTTACGCCGGTCGGCGCGCTTGGCGCGGTCGTTGTACCGTTGCCGGTGTTGCCGCCATTAAGCTGATTATAAAGGGAGTTGATAAAATCGGCCGCTGCGCTCCTGATTTGCCCAATTTGGGCCGTACTTAAGGATCTGCTGGAATCCAATACCAGATAAATAATGGAGGACCGCTTCTCAATCTGAGTATCGGTCTCGCCGCCCACGTCATATTCACTGTTTACCTGCCACGCCGATGAGTCGGGACCCATGATCCATTGTTTTGCTTTTGATTTATCGGTAGACGGATCATAGTTGGTAACGCTGGTAAACGTGAAATTAACCTCTGAACTGTTTCTGCTGCCGGTTATAGGTCCTGCGCCCTGAGCTGAACTAAGCCCGCCTGCGTAAGTTATGTTTCCGAAGGTATAAGTCGGGTTATTTCCTGTTACGGTTGCGGTTATGGTACCTTCAATATATTTTGACGATGCCGAGGGATTCGTGCCGGTTACATCAAAGGTCATACGCACCTTAGTGCCGCTTGGAAGCAGGGTGGTCTTCATCGTAAAAGTGGTGCTCCGGTGGGTTATCTGTAAGCTGTCGGCAATGTTCTGAAAAGTCGTTTGCAGGCTTCCGAAATCCGTTAAGCTCTGACTTTTTCCCGGACTGGCTATATTCGCCAAATCGTTTTGAAACTTTGCGGTATCAGAAACATCGCTTCCCATGACGCCTACGGAATACGCGGTAATGGGCTTGCCCCCTATGGTACGGCTGGCAATTTCTCTGCTTAAATATGCGGTATACTCCGTATCACTAGTGAAGATTCGTCCTTCAATCGGGGCTACTGCGGACATTCCCGTGGATCCATTATCAAGTCCGTCCGTAAAGGTAATCAGGTTCACCGAATCAAGGTTTGCGGGATACTGGGCGTCCCTGCTTTTAAGATTAGCCAATGCCCGGTGAACCGAATAGAAGAGCGCGGTACCCCCTTGAGATGCAATGGTGTAGTCTGCATTAAGCTTACTGAGAAGGCTGGTTTTTCCCGCTGCATCAAGAAAAACAGGACCCCCTCCGGTTAAGTCGTTTGCGGTTCCTGCAAAAGAAATAATCCCGATGTATACCCCTTCCTGCTGTGTAGTACCCCCGCCGGAGGATGCGTCGCTTGTGGTTGTCGCGGAGGTATAGCTGGATTGCTCGCTTTCCCCTGCGCTGTTTACCGCACTTACCTTGTAGTAATAAGTCGTACCTGCGGATAATCCCGTATCGGTATAGGATGGGGTCGTTATGGTCGAACTCGAACCTACCTGATATGTACCGGACTCGCTGGCGCTACGGTATACCCGGTAGCTTGCGGCTCCTGATACCGCGTTCCATGAGATAAGGATGCTGCTTGAGGATTGGGCCGCTGCGGTTACGCCCGAAGGTACGCTTGGTACGCCGTATACGCTGGTGGTTACGGAAACGGAACTGGATTGTTCGCTTTCCCTTGCGCCGGTTACTGCGCTTACCTTGTAGTAATAGGTCGTATTCGAGGATAATCCCGTATCGGTATAGGATGGGGTCGTTATGGTCGAACTCGAACCTACCCGTATATATGTACCGGACTCGCTGGCGCTGCGGTATACCCGGTAGCTTGTAGCTCCCGATACCGCGTTCCAAGAGATACGGATGCTGCTTGAGGATTGGGCCGCTGCGCTTATGCCCGAAGGTACGCCGTATGCGCTGGTGGTTTCGGAAACGAAGCTGGATTGCTCGCTTTCTCCTGCGCTGGTTACTGCGCTTATCTTGTAATAATAGGTTGTACTTTGGGATAATCCGGTATCGGTATAGGATAGCGTCGTTATGGTCGAACCTACCTGTATATACGGACCGTCCGCGCTGGTGCTGCGGTATACCTTGTAGCTTGTAGCGCCTGATACCGCGTCCCATGAGATACGGATGCTGCTTGAGGATTGAGCAGTTGCCCCTACGACGGATATGGTTGTACTATTGTTGTTCTCGTTATCCACGTTTACCGTGTTTATATTGGGGCAGGCGGTGCATACCAAGACCCCGAATACCAGCAGGATGCCCAGTATTCCCGAAAGTAACTGTTTACGTTTCATACGTGTCCTCCTAAATATAAATATGAAAGAAGCTGAACCCATTGCCTCTTAGCCCCTCTCCACGTCCGCTGGCCATCCTTGTAATACCGGAAATAGAGCTGGATTGCTCGCTTTCCCCTGCGCTGTTTACTGCGCTTACCTTGTAGTAATAGGTCGTACCCGCAGATAATTCCGTATCGGTATAGGATGTGGTGGTTGCCGAATTTACCAGCGTATACGAACCGGACACGCTGGTGCTGCGGTATACCTTGTAGCTTGTAGCTCCCGATACCGCATTCCAAGAGATACGGATGCTGCTTGAGGATTGCACGGTTGCCCCTACGCCGGACGGCGGGCTTGATACGATTATACTACTGTCGTTGTCATTATCGTTATCCACGTTTACCGTGTTTACATTGGCGGTGGGGCAGGCGGTGCATACCAAGACCCCGAATACCAGCAGGATGCCCAGTATTCCCGAAAGTAACTGTTTACGTTTCATACGTGTCCTCCTAAATATAAATCTGAAAGAAGCTGAACCCATTATCTCTCAGCCTCTATTACCGGTCTTGCAGACCCTCCCTATAATACGCCCCAAAGCCGGATATCAAGCATTGAACCGGCTCTGAGGCCCGCTTATACATAAGCACCCCTAGGAGCAGCTTGTGCCTGTTTTATATGGAACGGGGCATCCCCCTCCATCTCGTCTCTAGGGAATAACCGCGCTTACCACCTCGCTGGGAGGCCCCTTGTCCCCGGTCCCGTTCTGGCACTGCCCCGCCATATACACCATCTTCCCCCGCTCAGCCGGGGAAAAACTCATACGATGGGGCGTGCGGGTTATCAAGAGGCTGTTCTTCAAGTCCTTGGAATCTGCGATGGGCTGCTCGC
>JAITAI010000149.1 GCA_031284195.1 Treponema sp. | reverse complement strand
GTATTCCAGCCGGGGTAACAGGGCCAATAGCGGCGCAAGACGAAACTCCACATACAGGTTGGCGCTCTTTTCCGGGTAATAGGGCAGGCTTACTATTTGGGCTTCACGGTGGTTGATGGCGTACCCGCTCAGGGAAAAGGAGGCTCCGGCGCTCATATACCCGTTCAGTTCCAGGCCGTAGAGGGGCGTCTCATCCAAGTTGCGGGAAAAGTCTACTGAAAGACAGGCCGCCTTGGGGTTGGGAACCGGTACGGTAACGATCTTTCCTTTGAGCCGGCTGTAATACAGGGCGCTGTTTACCGTGAGCTTCTCTTTCAGGATGTACCCCAGTTCAACATGATGAGCGGTTTCCGGTCCCAGCAGGGGATTGGGCAATACCCGTCCCATCCGGGTGGAATAGCGCTGGAACATGGTAGGGAACCGGTTTTTCCGGGCATAGGTGAACCGGACCTGGTGGTTTGCGTTAAAGTCATAGAAAAGGCCCGCCTGAGCGTTCAAGAGGAGCATTTTCCGGGACTTGACCACATACCAGGATTCTCCGGGTTTGTTCATGCAGCGGTATCAAGTGGGATCGTAAAGTGATAGGCCGGGCGTTTTCAGAGGACCAGGATGCCGTCATGAAGGTGATGCGCTTATGATGGCCGGCACGAATCAGCGGCCTGGGGGGTTACTCTTTCATTTAGATCGTGGGGTACAGTAGTGCCGCAGGGAATTTCGGGATATGTTTTCGGTACAGTGTCCGCAGGCCAGGCAGCGTATGAGCTGAAAAGGAAACCGTTGGGACAACGCCTGTGGGGAGCGTTTTTTCAAGCGGTTAAAAGGGGAAGTAGATAATCTGGAAGGGAGGCACAGGAAAAAGCACGTGAAGACTGAGGTTTTTGAGTACCTGAAAATGTATGATACTAAGCGCCGTAGACATTCGGCTATGTTATCCAATAACATTAGCAAATCTTAACTAACTGTCCATCATACCGGGGAATTCCAACTACGCTTCACTTTATCCGAGTGATTGCCCAGAGGGGGACTTGAACCCCCAAGCCCGCAAAGGCACTGGTACCTGAAACCAGCGTGTCTGCCAATTTCACCATCTGGGCGACTAGAACTAGTATACGATATGTATGGGGGATGGTCAACTAGCATATCCCCCATTACCGCCTTTTCCCTGCCAAGTCAAGAAATGGCGGTTTCCAAAGCCACCTCCATCATCTGGGTAAAGGCGGTCTGCCGTTCTTCTGAGGTGGTCTGCTCATGGTTTATGAGACTGTCTGAGATGGTCAGCAGGGCGAGGGCTTCCCGCTGGTATTTCGCGGCTAAGGTATAGAGTTCGGCACATTCCATTTCCACTGCAAGACAACCGAATTGGGCCCAGAGCTTCCATTCTTCGGGGTCTTCGGTATAAAACCTATCTGAAGAAACCACCATACCGACTTTGGGTTGCCAGCCTCGGGAAACCGCTCCATCATAGGCCGTTTTAAGCAAGGTAAAGGAAGCGGTAGGGGCAAAACTTCTTCCTCCAAAACGGATATGGTTAATCCCTGAATCTGTAGACGCAGCCAGGGCAATCACCATATCCCGGAGCTGCAGGTCTTCCTGGATAGCCCCAGCGGTTCCGATCCGGATGGCCCGCTTTACCCCGAAATCTCTGAATAATTCATTGACATAGATGGAAAGCGAAGGCATCCCCATCCCCGTACCTTGAACCGATACCCGTTTCCCCTGGTACAGCCCGGTATAACCAAACATGTTCCGTACCTGGTTGTATTGACGGGCATCCTTAAGCAAGGTCTCGGCGATGAATTTGGCCCGCAGGGGATCCCCCGGGAGTAACACCGCCTCTGCAATATCCCCTGGTTTTGCCGCAATATGAATAGACATAAAACCTCCTCAGTAAGCATAGGCTATGGGATGCACTTTGTCAGCCTAGAGATCCTCTAGATCATAGGGGGTTTCCTGGTACACAAAATTAAGCCAATTAGAGAAAAAAAGGTGCGCATGAGCCCGCCAGCGGACTACCGGCGTTTTGGTAGGATCATCATCAGGGTAATAATTTTTAGGCACCGGTATAGAAAGTCCCCGGCTCAAGTCCCGGCGGTATTCCCGGTCTAAAGTGAGGGGATCGTATTCCAGATGACCGGTAACGTATATTTCCCGGCCTTCCCGGGCGGTAATGATAAAAGCCCCTGCTTCCTCGCTTTCAGACTGAATGGTCAGGGCTGGCGTCGCGGCAATGGCCTTTTGGTCGCTTTCAGTATGCCGGGACTGGGGGGCTAGAAATTCATCATCAAAACCGTGGAACAGGATCATCCGCCGTTCATTCACCTTATGGGGAAAGATCCCGAATAGTTTTTGATCCAGTTCTTGCTTGGGTACGCCGTAGCGGTGATAAAGCCCTGCCTGGGCGCCCCAGCAAATATGCAGGGTAGACCACACCTGTTTTGACGCATAATCCAATACCCTGGTCAGTTCCTTCCAGTAATCCACTTCCTCAAAGGCCAGGGTCTCCACTGGCGCGCCGGTGATGATGAGGCCGTCAAAGCGTTCATGCATGATACACTCAGAACTCTGATAAAACTGCTCAAGATGACCCGGAGGGGCGTTGTGAGACTCGTGGCTTCCCATGCGCAGAAAAGTTATCTCCATCTGTAAGGGACTGTTACCCAGGAGCCGGAGTAATTGAATCTCCGTATCCAGGGTGGTGGGCATAAGATTGACAATAGCCACCTTCAGGGGCCTCATATCCTGATGCAAGGCCCGAACATCGGCTATAACAAAGACATTTTCCTCTCTGAGGGCGTTATATGCAGGTAAAGTAATAGGAATCTTTATAGGCATGAGGGTACTATGCGCCATTTTTGAGAAAAAGGCAAGTTGCTCTCTGCCGGGATGAGGTCTTTACGGCTCTTTTTATCCAGAAAACTCCTGCAAGAGGGCCCTGGTTAAACGCCGATCCGCCTTTCATCAGGGGGAAACGCTTTACAGTGCAGGATATTCGGGAAGGGATAGGAGTTATGAGGATCTGAAAGAAACCTAGCAGATCCCCTTCTTAGGGTACCGCAGCTACATGAACCGATAGAATCCGATGTGAGGATAGAGATGGCCCTGATACGCATGAGTAAAAACGAAATCTTCCAGGGTTCTTTCTTATTTTTCTATTTTTCCTTTTTTCTATAAAAATGTTCCCTGTTTTGCTCATTCTTCATAGAACAAGGTCCGGCCTGTTTCAATGCCCCTGCCTTTGTCCTGAGAAACAGGCTCCTTCACGGTATAGGGGCAAGTTAAAGGGGAGTTCTTTTCTGGTGAAGGACGTACCGGTCTCTCGGGATGTGG
>JAITAI010000143.1 GCA_031284195.1 Treponema sp. | reverse complement strand
ATACGGTTTCATGCGGTTTAAGCTCCTTATATGCAACAAGGATACTCCCTCTTTCCCGGATATGCAACGCGGGAAACCATAAAATCCCGGCGGATTTCAGGAAGAAACCGATCCCTGCCGAGCCTGTCGGGTATGGAAAAACCCATGCCTCTCGGCCTGTATAACGAGGCGTTCTCAAAAAAGGAAAATGCAAGCCCGGTTTCCGGTAAAGAATCTCCCTATAGGTGCTTTGGACGGCATAAGCGGAGACGTCCCCATGATAAGCGGAACTATCTAGCCTATTCAGGGGACCTTAGCGGGTATCCTGGAACTACTCGGCAGATAGTACCGGCAGCAGACGTGAAAAGGGTTATACTCATCGGCGTACAGTAAACCGTCCCCAGTATAACCGCCATAGTCTGCTGTATACTGCCGATGCTAGAGGGTAGACGCTCCCTCATATAAGCCCATGATGGCCTCCTGAAATCCCAGCTTCAGGATAATCTGACATGATGGGGTGGGCCTTTTCAAAATGAGGTAATGCGCTGGTTTGACATAACTGCTCAAAATGTGTAATCTCCTTATAGATAGGTACGCTCGATGAGGCTGCCTTTACGAAGATAAAGAAAAAAGGAAAGTCATGGATTATACCTTCCAAACCATCAGAAATCCCTTTGGGGATATCGGGACTTTCAATCATTGCGGCGATCCGCCTGTGAGCTATGAAAATACTCTGTATATCTGACCATATCGATCCTTTGGTATATACCAATAGCATTAAGGAACGGTTTGGGGATATCACCATGGTACTCAGCGCTGGGGATCTTCCTTTGGAATATCTGGAATTTATCGTGTCAAGCCTGGATAAGCCCTTGCTCTTTGTCTTCGGAAACCATGACCTCAAGGATTACCGGTATATCAGACATGGTTCTGATTCGGAAAAAATCCGGGAATTCCCGGTTCCCACAAGCATTCCCCCAGGAGCAGGGGCCATCCACATCGGTTCGCGGGTGCGTTTCGAGGAAAGGCTCATCATCGCCGGCCTGGGAGGTTCCATGCTCTATAACCACGGGGAAAATCAGTACTCTGAATGGGAGATGGGCTTGGAAATCCTCAAGCTCATCCCCGGCCTCCTCTTTAACCGGATTTTCAGAGGGCGTTTCTTGGATATCCTCCTCACCCATGCGCCCCCAAAAGGTATTCACGATAAACCGGATAAATGTCATTGGGGTTTTAAGATTTTTTTGTGGTTTATGCGGGTCTTCAAACCCAAATACCTCATCCACGGGCATATTCATCTGTATGATCTATCTGCAGTACGGACCAGCCAGTATCAAAATACCCTGGTAGTAAACGCCTACAGTCATTTTGTTATCGATACCGAGGAGCAATCATGAGCGCTACCTATCAAAACAAGACATACGACCAGGTGTTTAACGTACAAGCAGCAGAGGATTTTAGCCGGGCCAGGAATAAGGCCATCCTCTCCCGAATTCAGCACTTCATGCATCTTGATAAGGATCAACTCCTCTCTTTTAATGATGTGAAGGAAATACTCAAACCCCGGAACGAAGTTTACCGGGGTATGCAGGTGGTTCCGGTCAATCTCATCGTCGGCAGTGAAGGCCGGTACCGGGATTTCAATAAATACTTTCTGCCTCGCTCTGAGCACCTGCGGAAGCGCTGGGAACGGGTGGATCAGGCCCGGCTCAAGGATATTATTTTACCTCCCATCCAGCTCTATGAGATCGGCGGCGTCTATTTTGTCCGGGATGGGAATCATCGGGTTTCAGTGGCCCGGTCCCAGGGGATTGAATCCATCGATGCAGAGGTAACGAGCCTTTCCAGTGAAATTACCATCACCCCCTCCCAGACCGTGGATGAACTGCGGAATAGCCTCATTGCGTATGAAAAGAAGATCTTCTATGAGAAAACCCAGTTCGGTGAACTCACCGGTGATTATGAACTGGGTTTCACCGCTGCAGGCCGCTACGATGTTATATACAATCATATTTTGGTGCATAAGTATTATCTCAATTTACATGTGGTTGGGGAAATCCCCTTTTCCGAGGCCTTGGTTTCTTGGTACAAGAATGTCTACGAACCTATTATTCAAATCATCAAAGATGAATGGATAGAGCTGAATTTTCCGGGGAATACGGCGAGCGATCTCTATGTATGGATCGTTAAACACTGGGATTTTCTCAAGAAAAAGTACGGGGTTCATTATTCCCTTACTAAAGCGGCCCGGGATTTTACCATAACCTATGGTAAGAGTCAGGGCCGGTTCTTCCGTATTCTGGTGGCGTTGATTGACAAGTTATGGCATTTTTCAGGAAAAACTAAAGAAACTCAAGAAAAAGAAAAATAAGGACGTAAAGAAGGTAGGTATGGCTATTTTGTCTATTCAGTCTCATGTGGTATACGGCTATGCAGGAAATACCGCTGCGGTGTTTCCCCTCCAGCGCCTTGGCCGGGAAGTCTGGGCGGTTAATACCGTGGAATTCTCAAATCATACCGGCTATGGCGCATGGCAAGGACAGGTCCTGGGGGCTTCTTTAGCAGAAGCCCTGGTCCAGGGCTTGGAAGAACGAGGGGTTTTGGGGAACTGTGAAGCGATCCTCTCAGGGTATATGGGGGATGCCGAGGTGGGCCAGGCCGTCATGCAGGGGGTACGCCGGGTACGGAATATAAACCCTGATGCCCTGTATTGCTGCGATCCGGTGATGGGGGATGTGGGGAGAGGTTTTTATGTCAAACCGGGGATTCCTGATATTTTCAAGAACCAGGTCATTACCCTGGCAGACATCATTACCCCTAACCAGTTTGAACTGGAAGCCCTCGCTGGTATGGATACTTCTTCCTTGGATGGCGCCCGTAAAGCTATGGATGCGCTCCATGCCAAAGGTCCTCGAGTGGTCTTGGTTACCAGTTTTCGGGAAGGCATCAGTCCTCTGGGCAGCTTGAATCCAGGGGATCATATCGATATGCTCGTATCCGATGGAAAGGAACTATACCGGATCCGTACCCCGGAGTTGCCCTTCACCACGATCATGGCTGGGTCCGGGGACCTTACCGCCGCAGTCTTCCTCTCCCGGTACCTGGAAACCAGGGATATCCGGCAAACCCTCGAATTATGCGCCGCCTCGGTATACGGTATCATGGAAGCCACCTTTAAACGCAAAAGCAGGGAGCTCCTCATGATACAAGCCCAAGAGGAGCTCGTGGCTCCTTCATCCTCATTTAAAGCGGTTCGGTTGTAAGTTCTGTGCAGCAGGGATTTAGTAATCAGGTTCTGGATCAGCGTTTCAAAGAATTTATTGCCCTTAATACGGATCGATATACTATGCTTAAATCCCTGCTGGACGAATTATACTTCAGGCCCCAGGTGATCACCATCTCCGGAAACCGGCACTTTTTTCTATCCGCTCCTGAGCAAGGGCCGGTAAAATGCTGGCCTCCGGTAAAGCAAAACCTCATTATCTTGGTGGCCCACTACGATCGGGTGGCGGATAGCCCCGGGGCAAATGACAACAGCGCCGCGGTGTTTGAGCTTATAGAAGCGGCCCTGAAGCTACGGCAAGCCCAGGTTCATTCGTGGCTGATCATTTTTACCGATAAGGAGGAGCTGCACCCAGGGGAGGGCATTCGGGATCAGGGCTCCTATACCTTGGCCAAAGGCTTACGGGACATTGGGTTTGGAAACAGCCGGTTCTATATTTTCGATGCCTGTGGATCCGGGGATACCCTGATCATTTCTACGATGGTGGATCATGTAATGCGGACTGAACAGGGCTTGGGTATTGTCAAGACCAGGTATCTCGTACGGCAGCTCCGAAACCAAGCCCTGAAAACCGTGCGTTACCTCAACATGGACCGGGTACAGCTCATTCCTACGCCCTTTTCAGATGATGTGGGGTTTTTACGGGCAGGTATTGCAGCGCAAACCATTACCATGCTGCCTTCCACCGAAGCCGCTGCCTTTGGTTCCCTGATACGGTGCAAGCCGGATTTTGCGGATGTCTTGGTAAACCGGGAAGTCCAGGATAGCTATGATAAACGGCTCATCCCGGCAACCTGGAAACGGATGAACGGCCCTGAAGACAGTTATTACCAGCTTACCCCCCAGTATTTTTCTCAGGTGGTGCGTTTCATCTGCGCCCTCTGTAGGGCTTAAGGCCCCGGTATCTTTGGTCATGGGTGTATCCTGCCCGATGATAGGTTCGCCCTGGTAGACTGATTGTCCTCAAAGGCAGGAAGAGGGTCCACCGATTACCCTGATTTTCACCGATATATGAACCCTTTTGTTAGGAAAAATCCGGGTAATCGGTGGATATTCCTTATTTCTTTACGCAATTATCCCCCGATGTATACCCCTTCATAGGGTTCGACGGTTCGGGACAGGCTATGTCTGACCTCTGATATGATCGGTTATACGTCAGGGATAATTGCGTTTCTTTATTGTACTGTTTAGGGCAATCAACCTATTGGTTTGAACCGGGAAAAGATAGTATTATTAAGTATATGATCCAATTTTACGTTTTATCGATCTTTTGTAACGCAGTAGCAGGGTATATGCTGATATGCAGGGAAGAACCGGATACCAGTACTCAGGGGCGTGATATAAACGGTGTGTTGGAGCATGATACCTTCCGCTTGATCCTGGGGATTTTAAGCATCATCACCGGCTTGTTTAAGCTCCTCTCGGCAATGCAGGGCGATGTTCCGGTAATCGGGGATCTGATTCCCGCATTGTCTGGTTTTGCCAGCGGTTCTGTGCTGGTGCTTGCACACTACCGGACTCGCACGAACCTTCCCCAGACCAGTTCCCCAGGAATGACTGCCCTAGAGCGGATCTTAATTACCTATAAAAGACCGATTGGATTCTTTGCCTTGGGAACAGCGGTACTCCACTTCCTCTTTCCCCAGGCATTACTCATTTAAGCGCGGCAAGAGGCTGGGGCCTTCCTGCAGGGTAAGCAAGGGGAGATATGGACAGCATACAGCAATCAGTGGCAGGTATTGCCATAGAACAGGGAAAAGTTTTCATTGCCCGGCGCAAACCAGGAGGAGCCTTGGGGGGAAAATGGGAATTCCCTGGAGGTAAGGTAGAACCAGGGGAAAAGGATGCGGAGGCCCTCATACGGGAGTATGCTGAAGAACTGGGGGTGTCCATTACACCAGGCCCCCTCATGGGAAGCGCCTCCTTTGAACATCGGGGAGTCCATATCCTCCATGCCTATAGGGTCTATTTCCAAGAATACGGTATCACCCTTTCAGAACATACCGAATGGCGCTGGGCCACCTTTGCAGAAATCCAAGCCCTGGACTTCGCCGCTTCAGATAGGCAGCTCTTTCCCGGGTTACAAGCGTATCTTGACTGAAAGCCCGGTATCCAGCACCAGATACCCGGTCCCGCCGGATCCCTTCTGGACCACGAGGCCGCTGGTCTGACCGGTATTTCTCGTATAGGTAGGGCCCCGCAGACCCTGGATAGACCGATACCCCAGGGACAAAGAGAGTTCCAGCCGGGGATGAGGAACAAAGGTGATATCCCCTTGGGACTCAAACAAGAGGCCCCCTTGGGAGGTGCGATCGCTGTATTGTGTCTCCGTCAAAAAATGATCGTCCAAGGCTACGCACCATATCCAGGGGCTTATACGCAAATCAAGTTTCAGGCTCAGGCCATAGGGAAAGGGAATATACAAGGCCACCCCTGGAGTAAGGATGATCCATTCCTGCTGGTAGTTAATCGCCGGTCCATAGTGCTTACTTTTCGGTATAGTATCATCCCAGGGAGCATACACACCTGATGTACCTTTTGAGGCATATTGGGTAAATCCGTCTTGGGAAGCCCAGGAAAAGTACATATAGGAAACGTCCGCATACCCTTTGAGCAGCAACCGCTCAGCTATGGGAAGAGATAGGCCGATGGAAAAATCCAGTAAAAAAGCCCCTTGGGTATCATTATCGTGGGAAGAAAAATGGGTCAAATCATCATTTTTTTCTTCAGTGAGCTTATTCATCCAGTCCCTATCTTCCATGATACCGGTTTTACGCAGAATAGGAATCCCGAACTTGATCGAAAGATCGGTAAAAAATCCGAACCGTTCCAGAGGATTAACCTGAGAACAGTTCAGGGATGTACCGGCATAAAACAGGGGCTTCATATCCCAGAGCAGTTGGCTGAGATAGGTATCACTGGTTTCGTTGAGATACACGATTTCCTCACCTTGGCCGTATAAAAACCCCGTTAAAGCCGCAATCGAAAAAGTATAGGAGCTTTTTTTACCCGTCTCAGGCGGGGTTTCCCCCTGTATCCCGGCAGATACCCAAAACAACAATATACTGACTAAAAAGATAAAAACCTTTATAGTTTTCATATAATGAAAGTAGAGGTTTTGGTGTATTACGGTCAACTATGTATTCTGTTACTTATGGGTGCAGTGGCGCTTTGGTGTTCCTGTACCCGGACGACCCATGAGGTGACCATCATACCGCCCCCGACCTACCCGCTTTCTCGTTCGGTTATAGGATACGGTGTGGTCAATGTTTCCTATACCCATGTGGTGCATGAGCCCGGTCAAGAGGGGGTTTCCCTGGGGTATCTGCGCAGGGGTTCGGTTGTACGGATTCTGGAACGCCGCTTAGCCGCCAAAACCTCCGAATCCTGGGTCCTCATAGACGGAAATTATCGGGGGTGGCTCAGGGAGACCGTGGTTGACATATACGGCCTGGAAGCCCAAGCTAAAACCGCTGCAGAAATGATGACCCCGTAAGGGGGATCGGTCTTGAGTTTTTTGCTTGCCTAGCCCTCCATAAGGGGGTATACTAATTCATAAAAGGGTAGTATACCCAATGAGAAAATAAATAAAAAAATAAGCAAATAGAACAGCTATAAGGAGTACTCTATGGATTTTGTAAAGGACATGCGTCAAAAGGCTAAATCCCTGCAGAAAAAGCTGGTGCTGCCCGAGGGAACAGAGCCGCGTACCGTCAAGGCTGCCCGGATTCTCGCAGATGAAGGGCTTGCCGCTTCAGTAACCCTGATCGGTAAAGAATCGGAGGTACAGAACGTAGCGGCTCAAGGGGGGGTCAAATTGGCTGGGATTCATATCGTGGATCCCAGCGCCTCACCGCTCCTTGAGAAATACGCCCAGGAATACTATGAGCTGCGGAAAAAAAAGGGCATGACCCCTGAACAGGCCAAGATCGATATCATTGCTCCCCTGCGCTGGGGGGCGATGATGGTACGGTCTGGCGAAGTCGATGCTATGGTGGCTGGTGCGGAAAATACCACCGGGGATGTACTGCGGGCAGGCCTTGCCATCATAGGTACTATTCCTGGCCTCAAAACCGCTTCGTCCTGTTTTGTGATTCAGACTCCGGATCCCGCATGGGGAGTAGAAGGGGCGCTTATCTTCTCGGACTGCGCGGTGATTCCCGCGCCTACTGCAGAGCAGCTTGCAGACATTGCCGAGAGCGCAGCCCAGTCCTGCCGGGAATTCTTGGGCGCTGAACCGGTGGTGGCCCTGCTCTCATTCTCTACCAAAGGTTCTGCGGATCATGAAAATGTCCAAAAGGTTCAAACCGCTACAGAGCTGCTCAAAGCGAAGAAGCCTGCCTTTGTATTTGACGGGGAACTGCAAGCTGATGCGGCCCTGGTACCTTCAGTAACCGACAAGAAGGCCCCGGGCAGTCCTGTCCGGGGTAAGGTTAATACCTTGATCTTCCCTGACTTAGGGGCGGGGAATATTGGATACAAACTGGTGCAGCGATTGGGAAAAGCCGAAGCCTTTGGTCCCTTCTTACAGGGTTTTGCCAAGCCCATCAGCGATTTATCCCGGGGCGCTTCGGTGGATGATATTGTGGTTACCGCAGCGGTTACCCTGTCCCGGGCAAAGTAAGGCATCAAGGCGTATAGGGCCTTTTCCTTGGGGATGCGGGGGGACGAGTCTCAGGGTCAACACGTTAAGCAAATACGGCAAGGGGTCCGCAGATTACACGGATTACACGGATTTTTGTACTAAAGTCCTCTTAAATCGGTGAAATCTGTGGACAAGAATTCTTAACTTGTTGACCCTGGGACGAGTCTCTCCGCATTTTTTTATTTTTTCACTATGCTGAACCCTCCCCGGCCCAGCCCTGGGAAGGTGCCTTCTGTGAAGGAGCCTTCTGCGAAGGGGTCTTAAAAAAAGCCCGGGGCTCCTGTGGGAAACCCCGGGCTTCTTGGTTCTTATAAAACCTTTACAAGAAACCGGAAAACACTACGTTCCCTTAATTAATTGGGAGTAGTACCATAAAGAAGAGATACATTCACGTAATCAGTATCATTCCAACCAGTCGCCTTGACCTGGATATCATAAGATACGCCAGGGGTCAGGCTGCCAAGGGAATAGGAGCCATCGTCGCGAATAATTCCAGGCACGCCGGCCCCCCAAGTGGTAGTAGGACTACTAAGCTTATACCGTACCGTGATGGGGGCCCCCTTGTAGTTGGAGGCGGAGAAGTTCAGCAACAGCGTGTTCTTGATAGCGAAATCGGGCGTACTGGCGTACACAGAATTTATGGAGATAAACTGCGGTTGCACAGTGGTTTCGTTGGAGACGCCGTATTTGTCCGGTTTGTTCTCAAACTCGGTATCTCGGACTACGACAAACTTATACTGATATTGGTTCCCGTCCGGCGGGACATCTACAAAGCGATAAGACCCGGTCT
>JAITAI010000044.1 GCA_031284195.1 Treponema sp. | reverse complement strand
ATATAAAACCGTATAACTATATGCAAAGACTCGAAGCCCACAAGAACCCATACATCAGGATTTTTTTACATGTTCATGGGAAAAAATCCGCTGCTGTATAAGCTCCTCCCTAGAACAGTAGCGTTGTTCGAAAACCTGGTTGGTTCTCGAACACCGCTTTCAAAAACGCGGATTTCTTGACGAAATCCACGTTTTTTATTGTTTTAAAACGGTGGTTGTTCGGAAACTTCAGTTTCCGAACAAGGCTCGTTATTTTTTAGAAGGGCCTGGCTGCTAGATACTGGTATTCCTTCAGCACTCGCTCTGTTTGAGCCTTGGCTTTTGCAAGCAAGGCCGCAGCCCGCTCAGGAGAGGCTGCCTTGAGGCTCTTGAACCGCACTTCCTTGTACATGAAATCTTCCAGACTGGTGGTGGGGTCTTTGGAGTCAAGCTGGAAGGGGTTCTTGTTCTCATTTTTAAGCCGAGGATCATAACGGTACAAGGGCCAGAGACCACAGGTAACCGCCCCTTTTTGCTGGTCTAGGCCGTGGCTCATATCAATACCGTGGTTGATGCAGTGAGAATAGGCGATGATGATCGAAGGACCGTCGTAGCTCTCCGCTTCCCGGAAGGCCTTGATTACCTGGGCCATGTTGGCACCCATGGCGACTTTTGCTACGTACACATACCCATAGCTCATGGCCATGGCCCCTAGGTCTTTTTTGGTAATATCCTTACCACCTGCGGCAAATTTGGCGATGGCTCCCACCGGAGTTGCCTTGGACATCTGACCACCGGTATTAGAGTAGACTTCAGTATCCATACAGAGGACATTCACGTTCCGGCCTGCAGCCAGTACATGGTCAAGACCACCGTAACCAATGTCATAGCCCCAGCCGTCTCCCCCAAGGATCCATACGGAACGTTTGATGAAGTGGTCTGCCAGAGAAAAGAGCATTTTCGCCGCGGAACTGCTTTCCCCTGCAAGGGCCTTTTTGAGTTCATTCACCCATGCGCGCTGTTCTTCAATAGCTGCATCGTCGGCCTGGGCATTAGCGAGGAGGCGGTCGATGAGGCTTCCCTGGATGCCTCCCTTTTTGGCCTGTACCGCTACTTCCCGAGCGTATTCCGCAAGTTTGTCGCTGGTGAGCCGCATCCCCATACCGAACTCAGCGGCATCCTCGAAAAGACTGTTGGACCACACAGGCCCCCGTCCATCGGCCCGTTGACAGTACGGAGTGGTGGGGAGGTTTCCCCCGTAAATGGAAGAACACCCTGTAGCGTTAGCGATGATCGCCCGTTCACCAAAGAGCTGAGAGAGGAGCTTCACATAGGGCGTTTCGCCACAGCCTCCACAGGCTCCAGAGAATTCAAAGAGGGGCCGCTTGTACGCCAAGCCCTTGACTGCCGAAAGGTTGAGTTCTTCTGCCGGAACCTCCGGGAGCTTGAGGAAGTAATCCCAAGCAGCGGCTTGTTCCGCATGATATACCGGGTCATCTGCGTAGGACTTCCAGGAAAGAGCCTGGGGCTTGGAAGCATCTTTGGATTTGGGACAGATATTGATACAGACCCCACATTCCATGCAGTCCTCTGCAGAGATGAGAAGACAGGTTTTCTTGCCCTCCACTGCCTTGGGCTTGATCGCCACGGTCTTAAAGCCCTTAGGGGCAGCCGCCGCTTCCGCATCGGTGAGGTTCTTCATACGGATACAGGCGTGGGAACAAACCGCCGCACAGTTACCACATTGGATACACGCATCGGGATTCCACGAAGGGACCCGCTCGGCTACTGCCCGCTTTTCATACTGGGTCGTTGCGGTGGGGAAGGTACCGTCCTCGGGGATCTTACTTACCGGAAGCTTGTCCCCCTCTTGGATGGATACTGCGCCCAAAGTTTCCTGGATCCAGGAATCCCGAGCCGTGGCAAAAGGCTTCTTCATGTGCAACTTACTGGCCGCGGTGGCGGGGTATTTTACCTCTTCTACTGCGGAAAGGGCCGCGTCCACAGTGGCGAAGTTTTTCTGCACTACATCAACCCCTTTCTTACCGTAGGATTTCTCAATAAAGTGCTTCATTTCTTCCACAGCCAGGGCATCGGGCAATACACCGGAGATCTTGAAGTAGGCAGCCTGCATCACCGTGTTGATCCGGTTCCCCATGCCGGTTTTCCGGGCGATCTCCATGGCATTGATCACATAGAATCGCAACTTTTTATCAATGATGCGCTTCTGGGCTTCCACCGGTATTTCGTTCCAGACCTCAGCGGCACTGTACGGGCTGTTGAGGAGGAAGGTACCCCCCACTTTGGCATTGGCAAGCATGTCCAGGGTCTCCATATAGGAAAACTTGTGGCAAGCGAGGAAGTCCGCCTTGGTGATGAGGTAAGGTCGGCGGATGGGCTTTGAACCAAAACGGAGGTGACTGATGGTGAAACCCCCGGATTTCTTGGAGTCGTAGGAGAAATAGGCTTGAGCAAACAGCTCCGGCTTAGTAGCCCCGATAATTTTGATGGAGTTTTTGTTTGCCCCTACGGTGCCGTCGGATCCAAGGCCATAGAACATGGCTTCATTCATTCCCTCTTCAGGAATCACAAAGTGTTCATCGTAGTCTAGGCTCTTCCCCTGGACATCATCCTGAATACCCACGGTAAAGTTGGAGATTTGCTTCCCGGAGAGGTTGTCAAATACCGCCTTAACCATGCCAGGGGTAAATTCTTTGGACCCCAGGCCATAACGGCCGCCGAGGATGGTGGGGAACTGGAATTTCCAAGGCGCTTTCCCGGCCTGGGTTACCATACCGCAGGCAGATACCACATCTTCATAGAGGGGCTCACCCAAGGAACCAGGCTCCTTGGTCCGGTCGAGAACAGCAAGGCTCTTAACCGTGGGAGGTAGGGCCTTGACGAATGCGAAGGCATCAAAAGGCCGGAAGAGCCGGACCTTGAGGATCCCAACCTTTTCACCCTGGGCAACCAGGTATTCCACCGTCTCTTCGCAGGTCTCTGCGCCGGATCCCATGATGACCAGCACCTTTTCCGCATCCTTTGCGCCAAAGTAATCGAATATATGGTAGGCACGGCCTGTAAGTTTGGCGTACTTGTCCATCTCTGCCTGGACGATAGCAGCCACCTTATCATAATAGGGGTTCACCCCTTCCCGGCCTTGGAAGTAGGTATCAGGGTTCTGAGCAGTTCCCCGGATGGCCGGTTTTTCCGGCGTAAGCCCCCGGGCCCGATGTGCACGAACCAGATCGTCATCGATCATGGCTCGCATCACCTCATAGGACACTTCCTCGATTTTCTGCTGCTCATGGCTGGTCCTAAAGCCGTCGAAGAAGTGAAGGAAGGGTATTCGGGAGCGCAAGGTCGCGGCGTGGGCGATTACCGCCAGGTCCATCACCTCCTGGACACTGTTGGAGGCCAGAAGCGCCCAACCGGTCTGGCGGCAAGCCATCACATCCTGATGATCCCCGAAAATCGAGAGGGAACTGGTAGCCAAAGCTCGGGCGGCAATGTGGAATACCGTGGAGGTCAGTTCCCCGGCGATCTTGTACATATTCGGAATCATCAAGAGTAAGCCTTGGGAGGCGGTGAAGGTGGTGGAAAGTGCGCCGGTGGTCAAAGCCCCGTGTACTGCTCCTGCGGCACCCGCTTCGGACTGCATTTCGACAACTTGGGGGACCGTACCCCACAGATTTCTTCGGCCCTGGGCAGAAAACTCATCCGAGAGTTCCCCCATAGGACTCGAAGGGGTAATCGGATAAATCGCAATTACTTCACTAAGTGCATGGGCCACGTGGGCTGCGGCAGTGTTACCGTCAATCATAACCATGTTTTTTTTATCAGACATTATTGTACCTCATTGGTAGGGTTGTTCTCATTTTAATTTTCTTAGGTGATTTATGCAAGTAGATGGAAGGCCTCATAATTAATCTAAGCCCCATTACCCTGCCGATAGAGGGATTGGATGGGTATAGCGGGTTATCAATGCATGTGAAAAAGGCATGGACTGGGGAGCTTGTTCCCCAGTACCGAAAGGCAAACAACAAAGAGAAATCCCATACCCTAGACAGGTTTGTCCGATAAGACCAGATATCATCATAAATAAACTTTGCAGAGTTTGATCCACTGAGGGGAAGGCCCCCTTCCTCACCATAAAGGGTAAGTCGGTCAAACTCAAGGTAGAAACAGCCCCACAGCGGAAAGGCGGAGAGAATAAACCGGTCTACGGACCGCAGATCATCCAGCCCCTCCCCCTTATCTGGGCCTTCATTGAAACCATTATAGGAAACTTCTGGTTCCCCTCATCCGGGAGCTAATGGCCTGCTTCGAAACCTAGTCCTCCTTCTGCATCACCGCAAAGTTCCTGGTGATAAGCCCGGCTATCATCGACTGGGCCTTGAAAAAGGATACAAACCTCTAGTTCGAACCGAGTGGTAAAATAACGTCTTTGTTAGAAATTACCCTCGGCTACTCCCGCTTCGATACGGACCAAGGACTGGCTGTTCTGGGCCGGGTCTATATCCCCAACAAGAAACTCCTCAGTAAAACCACGGTTGGTTCCAAGATCGTCAAGGTCTACGATACGCCGAAGCCCCCCTGCCGAGGGCTTCTTGAGTCCTCCATTTCCGGGAAAGAGACAGACAAGCTGACCAGAATGCGCTTTCTGTACAATCCCGTGGCATTACTGCACACTATGCATAAGGCTGTCAACGCTCTCATGGCAGCCCATAGGTCTAAAGTTACCTTTTCTCAATGAGGTACCACGGTCGCCATGAACACGAGTCAAGATAAACCCATAGAAAACTTCCGGGGGTTGGGGACCGAGAGCTCCCCCATATCAGTGTAACATTGGCCGCAGGCTGCGATGAGGACCCAGCACCTCCGCCATCTGCCTCTTTCCTGCACAAGAGTGGAACAGGCACCCAGGGCGGGAAGCACCTGAGAGAGGGCCTTTCAGTAAGGCAAAGCCCATGGATCCTTCCCCTGTGGAAAAGGAGTCAGAACTTTTTGAAGGAGCTTTTCCCCTAATTTAAAGAAAAAGATACAGAACAACGGAGAAATACACCCCTTCACTCACCCTTAAAAGTACTTCATGCGTAGGGTACTGAATACCCAAGCTGGCTCCGGTACCTGGGCATATACGGGGCAAGGCGTTCTCGTTTTTCCCCGGGCCGGGACTCGTAAAAGACCCCTCCCCAGGTAAAACAGGCAAAACCACCAGCAATGATGGCTGGGATACAGGCTTCCCGGAGATCCAGTTTGCCTCTCGCCTCTGACATCATCTGTTCCACCATAGCGACCATGATCCCCCCTGCAAAGTTATCTCCACAACCTGTAGTGTCTCCCTGCAGTTCAGGGCGCCGGGAGATATCCTGGTTTATCGCTGCACAGACCGGTAAACTGCTCAGTTCATGAGGAGCAAAGATGCCTTTCCCCGCGGCAAACCGTACTGGCTGTACCCCTTGGGTAACAATCACCGCCCCTGTTCCTTGGGCAAGAAACCAGGCCACTGCCGCTTCAATAGTAGGACAGCCAGAGGTTTTTATGGCTTCATCCTGGTCAGCGATAAGCAAGTCAATAGCAGCGTAGGCGTCATCCAAAAGGCCAAGCTTCCACTTCTGGCCAGGAAATTCCCGCTCACTCCGGTAATCATAGACCAAATTGACCACTGTAACTGCGTCGTTTTTTCGGGCTTTTCTGAGCAGTTCTGTCAGGTGTTCATGTAGAGGGGGCAGCAAGGCAGTTCCGCCAAAGGCGATAATATGGGCATCAAAGAACGAAGCATCCAGTTCTTCGGGGTGTACCAAGCTGGCGGTTCCTGGTAGGTGGATGAATGTCCGTTCCCCATGACCTTTATCATAGCGGGGATCCGAAAGTACATCGGTCCGGGCAGTGAGTCCCTCCTTGACGAGGAGCTTATAGCCCTCAAAGGGAAGCCGGGCCAGGGCCTGTTCAAGGAGAACCCCGGTTTCGTCTATGCCTCGGGAACCGAAAAATCGCACTGCATGGGATTTTCCGTGAAGCATTTGGGCAACATGGGCCAGGGATACCACCGAAGGTCCCCCGAGATTGCAGGATATTGCGGGGATCCCACCGCTTATTTCCGTAAGAATTCTGGGATAGGGGGTAGCGGTAAATTCTTCAATATCTTCTGCAAAGACCAACCTGCCTGGGATCAAGCCCCGGTCCCCTTCGGTACAAGACAACGCCACTTTAAAGGAGGAACTCGTAAAATCCACGGGGGCATACAAAAAATCGATCAGGCAGCAGCCGGTTCCATGAATGATCATAGGTGATTCTGCTTCCCGGAAATTTCGTCTATATGGATTTTCCATACCCCGGTTCGGGCAAGCTGCCGGGCTATGGCCTTATCAAAATCCGCC
>JAITAI010000037.1 GCA_031284195.1 Treponema sp. | reverse complement strand
GCGCTGTTCATGAAATATCTGCGGTTCCTTACCCGGCAGGGAAAGCTGGAGGGGCCGTAGTTCATTGATTCGACAGCGGTCAGGGTCGGGGAGAACCCGTGTATCAGGCGAAGGGATAGGCGTCGCAGGGGAAGACCCGCACGGGGTGGTTTTTTGGATGTAAACTCCACAGGGGGGTGTACCACCGGGGGAGTCCATGACCGTCAGGTGGTGAGTGAAATAATTAAAGCGGTTGAAGGGGTATTTGTCGGGGACCCGGGGTCTCTAGTGAAGGAAGTAGTGTTCTGGGAACTATCTGTGCGGCACCGGCCTATACTGAGGGCGACGAAGAAGCACCTGAAACGGGTGATGACCGGGGAACAGGAGCCGGATAGAGACGGTATGGGATGTACTGGATATATCATCTGGCGCAGGGGATGACCGGACTATTCCGGTATTACTTTTAGAGTATAGTCAGTTTTCTGTTACGGTCATTCGTAGAATCTTCCCCTATCCTTTTGGAAGCGCCTGTATAAGGATTAAAACTCGAATTTCGGCCTATTAGATAGTCCATTGATAAACAGGCGGAAAAAGGGTAAAATAGAGATCTATGCAGCGTTTAACCGGCGCGGGGAGGTTCTGTAATTGAGAAATACCGGTTGTTCATCACTGCCGCGGGAAGTTTTGAGTCAATTTGCGATTTACGGTGAATTGGAGTTTGTCGAACCTTTTGGGTCAGGGCACATCAATCATACCTACCGGTCTCAGTGGAATCAGGCAGGTACTCGGGTGCGATATACCCACCAACGGATCAACGAGAAGGTGTTTGTTCGGCCGGATGAGGTTATGGAGAACATCGAGCGGGTAACCAGGCATATCGCGGAGAAACTGAAACGGGAAGGGACAGCCGACCGAAGCCGCCGGGTGCTTTCCGTGGTTCCCTCCTGGGACGGGAAATCCTGGGTTCGGGATGACCATGGTGGCTGGTGGCGGACTTATCTTTTTATTGAAGGGACTCACTCTCTGGAAGTGGTCCAATCTCCTGGGGAGGCCCGATTTTTGGGAAAAAGCGTAGGCTGTTTTCAGAAACAGCTTGCCGACCTTGAAGGGCCTCGGCTGCACGAGACGATTCCAGATTTTCACCACATGGAAAAGCGGTATGTCCGCTTTTATGACGCTGTTTCACAAGACCTTTGTAGGCGAGTGAAGGATGCCGAAGCGGAAATTGCCTTTATGCGGGAGAATGAAGAACGAGGCGGGATGCTGATTCGGGCGCTGAAAAGTGGTGCGATTCCCGAAAGGATATGCCATAATGATACCAAGATGAATAATATCCTTATTGACGACCAGGACAAGGATGCCCGCTGTGTAGTAGACTTGGACACGGTCATGCCCGGTACCAGCCTTTTCGATGTGGGCGACCTCATCCGTACGGTAACGGCTAGGGCAGAGGAGGATGAACAGGATATTGCTCTTGTTGCATTTGACTGTACTCTTTTCGAAGGTCTCATCAACGGGTATCTTTCTGAAGCCTCGGAATTTCTTCTGCCAGGAGAAAAGGCCCTTATCCCGGAATCAGGCCGGAACATAACCCAGATTATGGCCCTCAGGTTTCTTACCGATTATCTTGAAGGGGATCACTATTACAAGACCACCCGGCCGAGGCATAATCTTGACCGTTGCCGGAATCAGATCGCACGTATTCGGTCTATGGATTGCCAATGGCAGGCAATTCTGGATATGACCGCGGCAATCAGTAAGGGGAACCAGCCGCAAGCCGGCCCATAATGCGGTGCCCCCTTACGGCAGCATAGAACCCTGTTGCGGTATTCCGGCAGAGGTTTTCTAAGGTACCTTACGGACACGGTTTTGATCGGGTCCGATACTATTTTTGGAGGAAAAAATGAGAAGATGGGTTGTTTTAGCGGTTGTTACAGCCGCAGCGCTTCTGGGTTTGGCTGGGTGTTCCGGTAAAAAATCCAGCGGCGAAAGCGCAAAGATCCTTTACTGGTCTATGTGGAACGAGTCGGAGCCGCAGGGTCAGGTAATAGCCCGGGCAGCGGAAGCTTTTACCAAAGAGACAGGTATTAGGGTTGACATTAATTTCAATGGAAGGGAAATTCGCAAGACCTTGCAGCCCGCCCTTGACGCCGGGGAGACTATCGATCTCTTTGACGAGGATATTGAGCGTGTGGCCAATACCTGGGGCAATTATCTGCTCCCTTTGGATGAGTATGTCGCAAAACCATACCCCACCACCGGCGAGAAGCCTTATGAAGCGGTGATAAACAAAACGCTCCTCGACCTCGCCCGTCAGCTCGGCAGCGGCCAAGTGAAGAATATCCCCTATCAGCCTTCAGCCTTTGTTACCCTGTACAACAAAGACCTCTTTGAACAGGCGGGGATTAGTACGCCTCCTCAAACCGGAGAAGAACTGCTCGACGCCTGCGCAAAACTCAAAGCAATCGGCGTAACCGGTATCACCGTAGATGATGCTTACATGGCGGCCTTTTTTGGTTACAACATGGACCGTCTGGTAGGCGCCGGCGCCACGCTGGCTATGGTTAAAAACAACGATTTTACCGGGCCGCAGGTACTTGCTTTTGGCCAATTGATGGAGATGATGGTGCAAAACGGCTATTTTAGCCAAAAAGCCGCTTCAAACATCTACCCCGCTGGACAGGTTGAGGAGATCGCTACCGGTAAAGTCGCCATGTATCTGAACGGGACCTGGCTTCCCAACGAGATCAAGGGAAACGCTCCCAACATGAGATGGGGTGCTTTTGCTTGGCCCGCTCTGGGGGCTGGCGATGGGATCGAGGCGAATAACTTCGGGGCCCAGAGTTTCGGCATCAACAAGAACACCAAGTACCCTGCAGAAGCTTTCCAGTTCATCGTATGGCTTACCACCGGTGAATGGGACGTGACACTGGCAAAGGAGAGTATCGGTATCCCTATGGGGAACGATTCCGCTTGGCCTGAGGCCCTTGCCGAGGCAAAGGCAGTGGTCGATTCCACCACAAAGCGGCTGCCCTGGGCAGTAGGCATGGAAGATAGCCCTGATATTAACGCGAAAATTAAGGAAAATTTCGCGAAACTCATCATGGGTAGCCTCAATGCGGAACAATTTGCCGAAGCTATGGCGAAGTAAGCGAAAAATACCCAAAGACACCTTGAGGCGGGGCGTTTTTCCGTCTCAAGGCTGAGAAACGGTGATTTTCCAAGAAGCCTGTCCATAATGGGTCTGCATTGTGGACAGACTCCATGTAATTGGGGGGCCCTTTGTCCGTACCAGGTGGAGTATGTCATGTTAAAAAACAATAAACAGGTTCTCATAACTTTCCTTGCGCCAGCGGTGCTGTGTTATGTGCTGGTTTTTCTCTATCCTACCTTCCGCACTGTGGTGATGAGTTTTTTCAAAGTAGAAAGCGTATCAGCCCCCATGACGGACTGGTTTTTTACAGGATTCGGGAATTACCAGAAACTTTTTACTACGCCGATTTTTCTCCAGTCCCTTAAAAACATCAGCCGGCTTTGGTTTACAGGGGGCTGCGCCGTCATGTTTCTTGCACTGATCTTTGCAGTTATTCTTACCGGAAAACTAAAGGGAACCAAATTTTTTAGAAGTGTGATCTACCTTCCCAATGTGGTCAGCGCGGTTGCAATGGGAACCATGTGGATCAACTATGTTTATAATTCCGATTATGGTCTGCTGCATACGGTTCTTACTACACTCGGCCTTAAGGGGGCAAGCGCTACCCTGTGGACCGCGCCGGGTAATCTTTTCTGGAGTATGCTTGCCGCCTACTGCTTCGGTATGGTCGGGTATCACATGCTGATCTTTATCAGCGGTATTGAACAAATTCCGAAGGATTACTACGAAGCCGCCTATCTTGAAGGAGCCAATGAGTTGCAGCGTTTCTTTCATATAACGGTTCCCAACATGCGGGGAGTTATCCGGACCAATATTGTCATGTGGACGGTGTTTACCGTAGGTTTCTTTGTGTGGGGCCAGTTGTTCAGCCCAGTGAATCTCTCCAATGATACCGTTGCCCCGATGAACTATATGTACGAGTTGGTTTTCGGGGCGTCTTCTTCTGCCTCAACAGCCCGGGACTCAGGGGCAGGGGCCGCCATCGGTGTTATCCTTACGCTGATCGTCGTAGCGGTATTTTTGGCGACCAATTGTATCATAAAACAGGACGACGCTGAACTGTAAAGAAGGGGTTTATTATGCTGAAAAAAACGCACCTGTCTTCCGGTACTGGCTATATCATTTTGGGGGTATGGGTTTTATTCACCGTTGCCCTCATCGGCTGGGTGTTTTTCGCGTCCCTTTCAACATCCAGTGAGATTTTTTCCGATCATCTGTTCACGTTTCAAAGCGGTTTTCATTTTGAAAATTATCTAAAAGCCTGGAAAACCCAACGGGTTTCGGTTTTCTTTATGAATTCACTTTTTTATACATTGGTTTCCTGTACCGCGATTGTCCTGATCGCCGCTCCTGCTGCATACGCCCTGTCCCGTTTTCGTTTTCCCGGCAGTAACCTTATCCAAAATATGTTTGCCGCTGCGTTGGGTATCCCGGTTATCATGATAATCATGCCTCTTTTCGGACTCGTATCCATGCTACACCTTACCAACAACCGCTGGATGTTGCTGTTTCTCTATACGGCGATGAATGTCCCCTTCGGCGTTTTCTATCTGCTGGCGTTTTTCCGTAATTTGAGTTTCACCTACGAGGAAGCAGCGGCAATTGACGGCTGCCCGCCTATCAAAACCTTTTGGCTCATCATGTTTCCTCTGGTTCAGCCTGGTATCATCACCCTTTCTATCTTTAATTTTATCACCATCTGGAATGAATACTTCATGTCCCTGATTTTCGCAAACAGGTCAACGGTACGTCCTGTGGCAGTGGGCCTTTACAATATGATCCAGTCCATGCGTTATACCGGCGACTGGGGCGGCATGTTCGCCAGCGTAGTAATTGTGTTCTTACCGACCTTTATCCTGTACATCCTGCTTTCCGAGAAGATCATCGCTGGTGTTACTGCCGGAGCCATTAAAGGATAGCCATTTGCCGCCATCTGCATGGAGGCGGCTGTTATACGCTTCGATGTAACTCAGGTATGGCAGCTCATTACTCAGTATGTATATGTGTTTTTAGAGGAAATTACAATAGTTGCAAAATAAATGCACGGCAAAGAAATCATTATTCTGTTTTGCGGAGGTGATAAATCCACGCGTACGGATATCGTAAAAGCCAGAATTGGCAAAGGGGTTTTGAGATGGATAAAACATACAAATGAGATATGGCGACCATATAAAAACAAAGGATGATGTATCTTGAAGCGGCTTTTGAGGAAAATGATACCGAACTTCTCTTTGAAGTGATCGGAGATATAGCCCGCTCCGAAGGGACGATGCGGTTAACGCGAAGCAGCGTAGTACGCCCTAATTCTCTGTTCATTAAGGAAGGAGTTCTGCCGATCCTACTCTACGGGTGATGTATTAAGACGAATTACGCAAAAAATGCATCGGCAAGTGGATAGCGATAATGGGAAGGCCGGGTAATTTTGGTATATATAATGCTGACGGGAAATCTGACGATGAAACCATCAAATCGAGGCTAGTCGGGACTTTCATGATTAGATACATTCCCCTCAATTCCGCAGATGGAAACCTTTATATCGTGCCGACGAAAGGCTATTGAGTAGAACTCGTTTTGCATGCCTTATTGAGTTTTTCGCATATCTCGTTAGTCTGTGGCTGCTGTACCTTCATTTTCGTATCCTTGATGTTCTCTAAGTCTAGGTACAGTTTTCATACTCAGCAGACTAAATGCCAATTTTTCCAAGAGCCCGTTTCATCGGACCATAGGTCTACACTAACCGAGTTTTGAAACAGGCTCGGTTATCTCACTATTTGAAAAGTAAGTTAAAACCTATGGGTTACCATAAGAGTGTTGACAACCTTATGGACAAAGTACTGTAACTCCACGGGATTGTAAAAAACCCGTATTCTGTTCAGTTTTTCTTTTTCTTTCCGGGAAATGGAGAACTCAAGAAACCGTTGCTAGGCGGTCTTAGGCATATCGTAGACCTTACCGTTCTTGGACTCAACCATTGGTTTACTGAGGAACTTTTTGTTAGGGATAAAGACCTTGATAAGTGGACAGAGAGATAGGTATAGACCATATCCAGGGCAACCAGTTCTTTTCCAAACTCAATGGCTCTCCTGGTTAAGTGCCAAGCCTCCGTTCTTAATCGGCATCGTCCATTATTCTGACGTATTCCGAATCACCAAATACAGTATCTTGAATATAGCTTCGTCCGTCGGGAATGTCCAGTGGTTTTTGGTAACTTTCCGTAACCGGTAATTCAACGACTCAATCGCGTTAGTCATATATAATTCGCCGTATTTCAGGGGAATAGTTACAATATTCACACCGGTCGTTCCAATGATCACCCCAAGAAGGATAAATCATCGGGTACTTGCTATCCC
>JAITAI010000108.1 GCA_031284195.1 Treponema sp. | reverse complement strand
GTGAGGTGGGTCTGCTTGCCGTCCCACATGGCAGTCCCGTTCTGGCGGCACCAATACCCAAAGAAGAAGGACTGGTCCGAGTTGGCGCTGTTATCGGCCATGGGATAGACTCCTGGGGGGAGTTTTTCTTTTACTGCGGTAAGCCAGGAACGGAATTCCTCCCAGTTCATGGAAACCTGGGGCAAGGGAGCGCCTACCCTTTCGAGCAGCGCTTTGTTGTAAAGCAAGGTCGGCATATTGGCCGCCAGGGGAAGGGCGTAGAGTACGCCGTTCACAGTCCCAGCGGTAATTGCCGAGGCATCCACCTGAGAGGTGTTGATGATCCCGCTCTTCACAAAGGAGTCTAGGGGAAGGAGGACCGACCCCACATTGTCGCCGACTTGCAAATTAGAAAAGTCGCCGCCCAGTTGGATGATGTCCGCTGCATTGCCTCCTGCAAACTGGGTCTTGAATTTGTTGAAGTGATCCCCGGTTCCAGGAGCAGGCTCTGCTGCCACGATGATCCCCGTGCTTTCGGTGAACTTGTCAATCGCGAGCTGGGTGTTCTTGATACGAGCCTCCCCGCCCCAGAAAGACCAGCGTATAGTTCCTGGACCTGCAGCAGCCCCTCCCTTAGGCTGCGAAGTCCCACTGGCAAAAACCATTGCGCTTAATACCCCAAGCGCAACCAAAACAAACATGCCTTTTTTCATGTTTACCTCCAAAAATATCCTAAAAGGGTAGGCTACCCTTTGATACCCGTTGTAGCGACTCCCTGCACAAAATACTTCTGGAGCGAGAAAAACAGGATAAAGCAGGGAATCAGAGACAAAACCGACATGGCGAACATGGAACCCCAGGAAGACACCCCCGAAGAATCCAAAAAGAGCCGTAACCCCATAGGTACGGTGTATTTTTCCGGTGAATTGAGATAGAGCATCTGATTAAAGAAATCATCCCAGGTCCACAGGAAGGTAAAGAGCACCGTAGTAATAAGGGCAGGTACGCTTAAGGGTACGATGATTCTGACGTAAATGCCGAACTTTCCACAGCCGTCAATACGGGCCGATTCATCCATATCTTTAGGCAGGCTGCGGATGAACTGCACCAAGAGAAACACAAAAAAAGCATCTGTAGCAAAGAGCTTAGGAATGATAAAAGGCAAAAACGTATCGATCCAGCCAAAAGAACGAAAGATGATGTACCGTGGAATAGTGGTTACGTGTCCCGGCAGCATCATGGTCAGGATCATCACGGCGAACCAGAAATTCCGTCCCTTAAAACGCAGCCGGGCAAAGGCATAAGCCGTGACAGAACAGAAAATTGCATTGGCCCCAATGCACAGGCTGCAAATGATAAACGAATTGATAAAGAAGGTACTGAAGGGAACAATGCCGATGCCTCCCCAGCCATTACTATAGTTTTGCAGGGTCCAGGTCTTGGGCAACAAACTGGGATCGCTGAATAGCTGGGAACCTTCCTTAAACGAAGCCATAATGAGCCAGATCACTGGATAGAGCATCCCAAAACCAAGCACGATAATGATAAGATTTGAAATACCGGATCTGAGCGCCTGCCTAATCTGCTTGTTCATTCTCCCCCTCCGTAACTTACCAGGGAATTGGAACCCCTAAAGGTCAAAGCCGTCAAGACCGCAATGATGAGGAGCAGCACCCAGGCCATAGCCGCAGCGTACCCCATCTGGGAATGGGCAAAGCCCCGCAAATACAGGTACAGACTGTAGAACATGGTGGAGTCTACTGGGCCGCCGTTACCTCCTGAGATGATATATGCCTGGGTAAAAGATTGGAAGGCGCTTATCATCTGCATCACCAGATTGAAGAAAATAATGGGTGAAAGGCTTGGTAAGGTAATGGAAAAAAACTGCCTGGCCTTCCCCGCGCCGTCCACGCTGGCGGCTTCGTAGTATTCCTGGGGTATCTGCTTGAGCCCTGCAAGGAAAATGATCATTGGCGAACCAAACTGCCATACTGCTAGGAGTATCAGGGTGTAGATGGCGAAGATGGGGCTTGAAATCCAGGACGGCGGGTTTATCATGCCTCCGCTGAGGATCCTGATGAGGGTATTGATAGCGCCGTCCCCTGCAAAGAGCCGGCGCCACAGCACCGCAATGGCCACCGAACCTCCCAAGAGGGTGGGAATGTAGTAGATGGTCCGGTAGAATGGAATCAGGCGGAGCTTCTGGTTCATCAATATGGCCACTGCCAAGGCAAAAGCCAACTTGAGGGGTACGGAAATAAACACAAAGCGCAGGGTTACAAAAAGAGAATTGAGAAACCGCTCGTCCCGGGGATACTCGGCATTACCTACAAACATGACGAACAGGTTCCGCAGTCCTATCCATTTGGGGGGCTGCAGAATCGTGTACTCGGTAAAAGCAAGATAAAACGAATAGATCATGGGGTATAGGGTAAGCACAAAAAACCCCAGAAGCCAGGGTACAAGGAACAGGTAAGACGATACCTGCTCTTTGATAAAGATACCCTTTCTTGTATTCATACTTCCTCCTTATGGTTTAATACCATACATAGACCCCCTGTATCCGGGGCTTCTCGCACTGCCACAAAGCGGGTCCGCTCAAAAGGGGTCTGGTTCGGGGTGTGGAACGCCAAGTACAGGGTTCCCTCGACACTACGGAAAAGCATCCCATGCCCGCCATCCCCGTGGTATAAAGGCTCCTGCTCCTGTACCCAAGGTCCGGAGAGGGTCCCATCTTCTGAACGGGCTACTCCCATACAGTAGTTCCCTTCTTTATCAAACGACGACCACAGCATAAGTAAGCCCCCCTTTTGCGTAGGGTACATAAAGGGTCCATCGGTAACGTAAGAACCCGGTGCACGCAGTTCATAAGACCACGGGGCTTCGCTTGCATGAAAAAGCAGGACCGCCGCGCCTGCTGCTTGGCGTAAGTCCCTGGTTAAGGGCAGGGCGCAGATTTCGCCGTCCCCCACCTGCTGCCATTCGTGGCAAAACACCAAGTAGGGAATTCCATTTTCAATAAAAAAAGTGCCATCCAAACATTCCCAATCTCCGGGACTTACCGGCCCTGAAACGCCTGAAGCGGAACAACTCCAGGGGCTGTAGGGTCCCAGAATACCCCCTTCACTTTTCAGTATTGCCGTCCCTCGTCTTCCGTTTTTGGGTTTGAAGGTAGCGAACATATACCACCTTCCCTGGTAAGGGTGTACTTCAGGGGCCCAAAAATTCGTCGCCGACCAAAAATCTTCAGGAGGACGAAAAACCGGAAAGGGCCCCTCAAAACCGGTTAAACTCCCCTCAACAGAACTTACATACCCGTCGAAGCCGGTTCCTGGTCCTTTCCAGATGTCCTTATCGGTAGAACCGAAAAGGTAATACCTTCCCCCTTCCAGCACCACAAAGGGGTCACGGATCTGTATATCAGAGATACGCATAGAGTCCCTCTGCTTGAACGCTAAAACCTTGGGGGAAACCCTGCTTATCCATAGCCATCATCGCAGCGGCAAGCAGCAATCCCCCGTTCCCGGGCAGGTACAGGGGCAGGTCATTACTGCCGATTTGCCGGTTATGCCCGTTTGGAAGGTAGGTATTTTTTGGACTATCCCGCAGCAAAAGGTCTAGGGCATCCTCAAGCCGTCCCAAGCGGTACGCGGTCATAGCCATCATGGGGAAGTCCCAGCCCCAGAGGGATTTCCAATCCCACACCGCAAGCACCTGATCAAGGGTAGCGGACATTCGGGCAGGGTCGATTTTTTCGCTCTTGAGTACGCCGTACATGGCGAGCATTGCAGGATGGTCAGTGTAAAAGGGCAATGTACTAAAGGTGTCCGGGCAGTTTTCCTGAGCCAGATAGCAGCCGTCTTTTTGCGGCGGCAGGGCGAGCTTCTCCGCAGTATCCCCAAACCGGGGCGTTTCTCCCAGCCGGGCAAGCCACAGATCCGCCTGCTTCAAAGCCCAGCGGAAATACTCAAGCTCATAGGGGGCATTCAGGACGGTTTTGGGATCGTGCCGCTCTTGGGCGGGAATATAGGGCGCTCCCAACACCCCGCAGGTACCGCCGTTTGTCCAATGTACAAAACTTTTCATAAATTCGGCGGTTTCTACGATGATGTCCCGATATTCCCGTAAGAAATCCTCTTCTGGTGCAGCGCGATAGCAGAGTTCTGCCAGCATAATCGGGTGAGGCTGCTGCCACAGTAAAAGCACTGCAATGGATGAAGGCGTATTGAACCCTCGGGGATCGCACATCTTAGGCCAACGGGCTCCCTGATAACCCTGAGACGCGGCAATGCTGCGGGCAAGGGGCAGTATTTTTTTATAATAGGCCAGGCTTTTTTTAAGTACTTCTGCTCTGCCCCACAAGGCAAAATGTGCGGAATGCCAAAAGTGCATCTCCAGATGGAACTTGCCGTACCAACTGTTGCAGCTGAGTCCGGTTTCCGCCGGGGGGAGGCATCCCCGGCTTTGAATCGCCGTGAGGTACTGGGAAAGGATCAGCCGCCTTTCTAACTCCTGGGCCCGGACATCGGTAGAATCGGAAAGATCCATAGCTCCGCCGCTCATCCAGTAGGTTTTCCAGAACCCGCTGCAGGACTCCCGGGCTTGGGTAAAGGATGGCAGATGCGGTTCTCCTCCCGCTTCCATGGAGTCCCACGTTCCATCCAGCACCGGTATATAAATCGGCTGAAAACAGAACGCCAGTTCCCAGGTGTCAGTCTCACCGGTTTTTCCACCCAGGGCGAGGGTATGTGCAGGAAGAACGCCGGTATCAGGCAGGGTATCCGGGGATATACCGGTAAACCCCACCATAACCCGGTACCTGGTGCCGTCCAGCACTCGCTCAATATCTATACGCTGGCTGGTTTTATGGGTAAGCACGGTCCTATGCCCCAAAGAAGCGGTGAAATCCGCGCCGGATTTTTTATGGCTGCCATAGGGAAAGCTCAAGGATACCTGGAGTTTCCCCGCTGCTATCAGCGGCGAGATAACCCGCACATACAGGGTATCTTCCCAGGGATGGACAAAGGTTTCCGTGAATACCCGCGTACCTGCTGCGGTCCATTCCGAACATAAGCATCCTTCCCAAAGATTGAGGGTCTGTTTTTGTACCTTGCAGGTATCCAACGTAAGGGGCTTTCCTTCAAGGGTAAAGCCGATTTTCCCCAGGTGAAACTTGTGTGCGTTCTGCCGCAGCGCCCTAAAAAGTTCCTCCTGCCCGGTTTCATCTACCCCATAGCCGACTTCTCTCCCAAAAGTATCAAAGGGGGTGCGGCGAAGCTGGGAATCATCCTGAGGCGCATTGGGGTAGCTATGCCAGCCCCATTCCGCCATGGTACATAGGGGAAACCCGTGGTCCGGTGCGCTATAGGCATCAAAAAAGGTTTGCAATCCGGTAAAGTCTGCGGTAAAACAGAACCTCCCGTTACCTACGGAAAGGGGCGCAGAGGTTTCAATCCTAAAGTACACCGGATTATGCCGAGTTACCAATCCATGCCGATCTACCATCCTGCTCTCCTCGTGTTGTACCATTAGGACTTGAGCGTTTTTGAACACATCTGATCAAAAAGCGCCCGGGCGTCCTTCAAGGGCAAGGTCTGTACCGCAAGGTCCTGGGAAAATACCCGAAAGGCTTTTTCATGGTCCTGCTCAAACACCGCTTCGATGATCCCTTCTTGGGCTAATACATGGTGCATCACCAAATTCCGCACGTCTATGGGGAGTTCTCCACCCACCAGAGGCTGAATAGTATCCCGGGAAAAAGCGGCGTTGGTTTCCACTACCGCGTCCCGGGGCATATCCGGCATCTGCCCCTGATTCGGCATATTTACGTTACTTACCAGGTTGCCTTGCCCCATGAGGGCTTTCACAATCTTAATCCCTTCTTCCCCGGATGCAACCGGAATCATGGTTTTTGTCCTGTCCCGGTAGGCTTTTGCCTGGGCTATCAAAGCGTCCCGGTTCGCAATACGCCAGGATACCGGCGTAAGGGCGAATCCCCAGCTTTCTACCTGTTCAGGGCTTGCAAGATACCAGGAATGAGGGCAGAATTCCGCAAGGTGCCGGTCTCCTGCTGCGGCAATGAGCCCATAGCGGCGAAAGAGATCCATCTTGACCCGTTCTGCGCTGGAAAAGAATTTTCGCCGGACTGTTTCTTCGGGATCTTCCCCGGAAGCGCTCCCCGCTGCAAAGGTGGTAGCAGCTTCCACGCCTCGAAAGCCTGAGTCTGCATAACGGTCTACGAATTGTGCATAGTAGGGAAAGATGTCGATGTTTTTCCATGATGCTTTATCAATCCAGGTAAAATGATTGATTCCAAAAACCTGGATATGGATTTCCTCCCGTTTAATGCTGTTCTTGGGGGCGCATCCCGATACTTCCAGCACGGTGGCGAGCAGTTTCTGGGTGTTAAACACCTCATGACAGCACCCCGCTGCTTTAATCTGGGGAAACTCTTTGTACAAGGTACGGGTACAGATACTCATGGGGTTGGTGTAGTTAATCACCCAGGCGCCGGAAGCGTACTTTTTCACGGCTTGAGCAATTACCCGAAACTGAGGGATGGTCCGCAGCGCCCGGATGATACCACCGGCTCCTGCGGTATCCCCCACAGGCTGGTAGATGCCGTATGCTTCAGGAGCATGGACATCTACGGCCATTTCTTCAAAATCCCCAGGAAGAATCGAGACAAACACCACATCGCTTCCGGTAAGGGCGTCTTCCAGAGAAGGATTAGCGTGAAACTTCCAGTGTCCCGGGTTGTACTGCGACAAAAGGGCGTTACCGATGATTTCATTGGTTTGTGCGTCTTCCAGCTTGGTATCGTATAGTTCGATACGTCCTGAGATTTCTTGCTCAAACACCAAGTCCTGCATCAGCACCCAGGCCCAGTTACGGGAACCTCCGCCAATGTAACATAGTTTTATAGTCTTCAATTCCACCCCATACATCAGTTTTCTCTTTAATTAAATTAAGACATTAAGAAAAATTAAGAAAATTAAGAATTGAGAGGATTTTTCAAAATCTGAACTTTTGAAACAACCCCTAAGTCATAGATATATAAGAAAGCCGGCGTCTCTCGCTTCTCCCGGGAAGAGAAAACACCCCCACGCTTCCTTGACCTACTTAACCATACTATCAGCAGATCTGCGGATTTGTAAAGCAAAATCCTCCCGCCAGCCCCGCCAGCCCCGCCAGCGGGTCTAATGCCCCTGTATGGCAGGGATAGTGAGAGAGCGGGGCACCCCTTGCTTCGGGTTTTCGCCGCTTCGATACGCGGTTTAGGGATGTATCTTCCCGCAAGCGCTTTTTTCAGTCCCTTACCGGCTGAAGAAGGTATAATTGATCTTCTAATCCACGGATTCGTTTATTCAGTTCTTTAATCGCAGCTTCTGTTGCTTTTTGTAAGTTTGCATTCTTACTTTCAAGGTTCGCTTTATCATTTCGTAAACCCGCAATGTCTGTTTTTAAGGCTGCATTCACACTTTCAAGGTTCGCTTTATCATTTCGTAAGCCTGCAATGTCTGTTTCTAAGGCCGCATTCTTGCTTTCAAGGTTCGCTTTATCATTTCGTAAACCCGCAATGTCTGTTTCTAAGGCTGCATTCACACTTACAAGGTCCGCTTTGGCACGTTGTAAACCTGCCTTCTCGCTTTCAAGGCTCGCGTTAGCCTTCTGTAAATCATTAAACATTTGTGCGTAGAGTATCCTATCAAATTGATCTATTACGGTATTTGGCTGTTGATTATTTGGAACTTGCAGCCTTATCTGTTCCTGCAGCCTTATCTGTTCCTGCTGCCTTATCTGTTCCCGCAGCCTGCTATTTTCGTTTTGTAGATTGGCGATGCTATCTTGTAATGGTTGTGTGGAAGTACAGCCGGCAAGCGCTGCTAGCGCCATGAATAGCCATAGAGGTCTCATTATTTTCCCCTCTTATCTTTTTTAATGACAAACGTAAGAAAACCTGTTTCGCCATCGGCCGTTACCGGATTATCAAACGATATGGGGTAGTTTTCCAGCAGTGAAAAGCTCTGATCCCTGCTTATTGCTGAAAGTGATAGTATAGTAGCTTTCTGATTCACTGCATCTTCGCTTAATGAAACTTCCAGTGAAATTAACTTGCCAAGCGGTATATGGCCAAGCCGTATATGGGGATATATAAGCGTATTGCCTTGTATTTGAGGCTCTTGTTCGTTATAGGGATCCGCCTTTTGGAGTGATACCCCATCGTTACATAGTAATATTACATCAAATTCAGTGTTCTTCCATTCTGTATTGATTTGCTTTTGTAATTGGTCTCTCTCAATGACCAGGGATGCTAGGCGGGCCTGGGAAGGTAGATGCTCTTCATTTTCTATAAAAAGAGATGTACCGCCTCCTAATTTGGCTACCTCCTCCATATGGGCTTTAGCATTAGGGTCGAAGAATGAGACCGTTGAAACGTTGGTGCCGATTCCTTCTTCTTTATGCTGTTTGACTAATTCGTTCACCAACTTTTTGGTTTCTGTCGGATCTCTATTCTCTATTTGTTCGCCGTCTGTAAGCAATACAACCCAGTTATTATACTGTCCTTTATCTTTTATTTCATTGATCAAAGTATATGCTGCTGCCAAAGCTTGTCTCATAAAAGTATTTCCATCTTTTATAGGTCGTAGTTTTTCAATTGCATCTATAACTTCTTTGCGGTCAGAAGCATGGCGTATATA
>JAITAI010000244.1 GCA_031284195.1 Treponema sp. | reverse complement strand
TTAAACCCGATACGGCGGTACACTGCTCGGGCGGGGAGGTTGTGTTTCTTCACAAAAAGGGTGATCCCTCTTCCGGTGGTAAGCAGGTCCCGGACAAAGGCAGCGCCCATGTAAGAGGCAATACCTAAACCCCGGTAATCAGGACAGACGTAGACCCCGCCGATCTGGTACCGGGAAAAAGACGCGGCGTTGGTGTTGATCTTCCCCAGGATTTTTGATTTCCATTGGGCCAGCAGCAGGTATTCATGGGTTATGATATGTTCCAGCGACAGACGGCACAGGGCGGGATTAAATACCCCTCCTTGGGGGATCACCTCTTCCTGTTCATAGGCTGCTTGCAGGCGAAACAGTTCCTCCATATCCCTTGGTTCCGCATAGCGGAGGACGAGCCCTGAAACGCAGGATTTAAGCTGAGCCGGTTCTTGATCCAGAACCATTAAATCATAGTCAATACCATTGGTGGAGCATACCCCTTTCAAAGCAAAGACCTGCTCCAATAACGCCACATCCTTACGGATACCCTGGATAGCGTAAAAACGTACGTCTTGCAGATCATGAATCAGGAAATCCTTAAGGAACCGAGGGTTGATTCCATTAAAAACCGGAAAAAGGGTCCCTTTGCTCTGGATGATAAGCCCTGAAATGCTTCCCGCTCCTGCATACCGGGTTTCCTCTAACCAGATCTGATCCCGGATATCCCGATGGAGAAATCGGGCCATAGCAGCCACACAATAGGACTCCCGGGCTTGCAGAAATGCCCTGATCTGGAATACCAGGGCCAAAGGCGGATTGTTTTCGAGCATATACCACGTAGCGGGACTATTGAACTGAGTCATAAAAGGATCAAGGAGGGGGTTTCATGGAGCTTCGTTCAAGGAAAAAGGGAGGACCCCTCCCGGAGGAATCCTACCCAGAATGACGGAAAATCCTGCAATAAAAGATTCCCGGGCATAACTGTAAACCGCAATGGCCCCGTCCACCCAGGGAACCGTATCAAGATGCACGGGACTGAGCACCGAGAGGACGATCACCCGTTTGTGTAATCCTCGAAGGCTTTGTAAGAACGGTAAACCCTCTGCATTAGAGAGACAAAAGATAATCGTATCAGTGCTTTGGGCGTACTGCACCAAGTCGGCGCCGCCCTCAGGATCATACCAATAACCAGAAGCGCCTGGATAGGCCATTTTTCCAATCGTGAAAAAATCTTCGTACTGGCCTGCCAAAAGCACCTTCCCTGCTTTTTCAGGACTCAGGGGAAAAACCGCGGTCCCGGCCCTCTCCTTACCCGGCTCTTGAGGTTTTTCCGGGCTGAGTTCCTGATCTGCCGGCTCTGCAAGGGTGCCCTTCACCAAGGTAACACTCCGGACCGCGAGATTCAAAAAAAAAGCCGTCCCTTCAGGATCCGGCAGATTAGATGCAACCTTTTTGATATCCGGTATCCAGGGAACCGCCTGCTCACCTCGGAGATAGGTAAGTTTAATCACCAGTACCCGCTGGGCCGCATCCCGGACCCGCTCACGAAACTGGGGCTCTTGCTCCATAGCATCCACCAAGTGGGTCCAAATAGGATCATACAGTCGCGGGGTCTTGGAAAGCATGATGATATCGTTTCCCGCTAGGAGGGCTTCTTTTGCAGCCTGGGAAAGGCTCCCGGCGCTCATGGTGGCCCCGTTCATCATAAGATCATCGGTAATAACGATTCCCTGAAACCCGATCTTACCGCGGAGCAGGTCCTGCAAAAACCAGGACGAAAGGGATGCCGGGGTCAAACCTGCCTGGGTGTTGGGAAAGGCGAGATGACCGCTCATAACCGCGGTGAGCCCCTCTTTAGTAAGGAGCCGATAGGGGATGAGTTCCCGTTCCCAGAGCTGTTCAAAGGAGGCGTTGATCTGAGGGAGTACGCCATGAGAATCCAGGTTCGTATCGCCGTGTCCTGGATAATGTTTTGCCGTAGCGATGATCCCTGCGGCATGTTGCCCCTTCATAAAAGCGGTTCCTAGAATTCCTACCCGGGCTGGATCCGCACTAAATGCACGGGGACCGATGATCACCGAATCCCGATTGGTATAGACATCCACTGTAGGGGCAAAGTTCATATTAATTCCCAGCACTGCCAGTTCCCGGCCTATATAATAACCCGACCAATAGGCGTCCATGGGACGTCCTGAGGCGCCAATGGCCATGTTGCCCGGGGTTTCACTGGTCGCGCCCTTCACATGCCGAATCCAGCCTCCTTCCTGGTCTGTAGCAACCAGGAGGGGTATATGAAAGGGCCCCTGCAAAGCCTCAGTTTGGAGGACCCCTACGGTTTCGGCAAGTTTAGTGGTATCTTCGGTGTTCCAGCCGAAGATTTTAATGCCCCCGATATGGCGATCCCGAATCCAGTCCAGAATGAGAGGCGAAGGAATGGCCCCTACCCAGCCCAGCATGAAGGTCTGGGCTAGAGCCTGTTCATCGGACATGCGCTCCACCAAGGCAGCAGCATGGGAACCTATATCCTTCCCCGGGTCATTAAAGTCCAGAGAGAAACCCCGGATGGACAGCCAAAAGAGCAAAGCTATCGTCACCGGTATAGGAGGTTTCGGTCTAAAGAGCTTCACCGAAAGCCTCTTTCTCTTTAATCCGGTCGATATAGGCTACAGCGCTATGGGCTGCAACTGCCCCCTCCCCTGCGGCAACCACCACTTGGCGAAAGGGACAGGCCCGGACATCCCCGGCACAGAATATACCGGGAATGGAAGTGGCCATCTCCTGATCCGTGATGATATAGCCGCTTTCATTTTTCTGGACAGAAGGAACCAAGGAAGTCTGGGGAATAGTCCCTGCAAAGATAAAAACCGCATCTCCTGCTTCTTCGTAGGATTCCCCGGTTAGGGTGTTTTCCAGGAGTACGGAGCTTACCTTCTTAGCCCCCCGGATCTCGAGCAGCCGGGTATTGAAACGTACCGTAATATGGGGATTGTGCAATACCCGTTCAGCCAGGGCCTTCTGGGAACGGAATCGATCCCGGCGATGCACGAGGACCACCTGGGGAGACAGATGGGAAAGGAACTGGGCCTCATCACAGGCCGCATCTCCACCGCCAATCACCAAGAGCTTCTTCCCTTTGAAGAAAGGGCCGTCACAGCTGGCGCAATAAGAGACCCCATGGCCAGAGAATTCTATCTCCCCAGGAATATCCAGGATCCGGTGTTTAGCTCCGGTAGCCACAATCACCGCAAGACCCCGAAGGGTTTCCCCGGTTCCCAAGGTTACCGTAAAAACATCCCCCTCTTTCTGCAGGGACTGGGCGGTTTGGGTGATAAAGGCAGCTCCAAAGCTTGTGGCCTGGCGGTGCATAGCCTGGACAAGCTCAAACCCTGATTTAAACGCTTCAGGACCCGATGCCAGGTAACCAGGATAATTTTCCAAAGCATCAATGAAAAGCATTTGTCCGCCAGGAGCCAGCTCTTCAATCACCAGGACCCGCATATTAGCCCGGGCTCCATATTGGGCTGCGGTAAGCCCTGCGGGACCCGCCCCAAGAATGAGCAGATCTACGTCAGTTTTAACCATAGGTTTTCTCCTTTCTTTATTACTACTGTTATACATCAACGGGGTAATTTATGCTAGGAGACCGGGGTACTGAGAGCAATTTGAAAAAAGAATCGCTATACCTATCTGACCCCGTGCGATCAGCCACTACTGAGGGGCATGATGAGCAGAGCAAAGAGGAGGCTATCAGGGTTCCGGCATTTACGGTTACAGGATGGGATAGAACGGGAATATACCCTTGCTGTATTGGCATGAAAATCTCTGGAAAATAAAATCCCCTAGGGTGCATGAGGATTTTTGCTCGCCTATCATGTTACACTAGGGATGCACCCAATTTAATACGCTCCAAACGCTATCGGATTACCGGATTCGGTGTTGTTTACGCCTTCAGTCTATGAAGTTCCACCGGATCCACTGATTCAGCTATCCTAAAACACGGGTTTCTAGCGCGGTTTTTTCAAAATGACCGCTTTAAAAAAGCCTCGCTCATCCTGATGCTTATAAACCAGATACCAGTTGTAGCAAGACGCTGGACAAGATCAGCATGAAGGCCCCTCCAATACGGGATGAAATCTGGGCAAAGGGCATAAGCTCCATACGCTGGGCTGCGGACAAGACCGCCACATCCCCAGTTCCACCCATGTTGGACATACAAAGACCTGCGGTAATCGCGGATTCTATGGGGAAGAATCCCACCAACCTGCCCACGAACCCTGCGCCTAGTATGGCCCCCAACACGGTAACCGTCACGAGCAAGAGATACTGGGGGGTAAAGGCTTGGGCAACCTGGACCAAGTTAGTATACGAAACCCCAATACCCACCAGAAGCACCCCGGTGAGGTTATTCATCACAAATTGAAACCATTGGTAGCAGCAAATTTCAAACTGCTGGGGCAACAAGCCCAGGGATTTTACCAGGGCCACGGATAAAATCATCCAGGCATAGCCGTGAATAGCAGGAACCGCCTTGTTGATCAAGGCCCCAAAAGCAAAGAAGCTCGTAGCCATTAAGAGGCCGATCCCCATTTGAGAGAGGCTTATCGTATCCCGGATACGCTTGTATGTAGGATCAAGCTCAAGCTCCGCTGCAGCAACGGTACCGCTGGCGATCATAAGCTGGCCGTTGCCGGATAAGCCGTTTTTCGATATTTTTCCCAAGCGGTTAAGCATACCCCCACACACAATGGAAAGGGCATTGCCTAAGGCCACTGCAGGCACCATCCTTGAAAGCATTTCCGTGGCATCCCGCCCCAGTCCTTCTCCGAAAATCTTGGATAAGGGAACCGCTCCTGCACCCATACCGCCTCCCATAATGGGGATGGTAATAAAGAAAATCGATTCTTTGGCACCGTAGCCGATGATGGTCCCCACCAGTGCGGACAGGGCAATGGCAACCCCTACCCCGCCGATGATGGCCGGCAGATACCGGATCGCGGCTCGGATCAGCAATATGCGATTCATACCCATGATAGACCCGGTGATCAATGCGGCAATATAGAAATCAAGAAACCCTTCCCCCACCATGAAGGAATCCATAATCTTATATGCCGGTTCCGGTAACACCTTGAAGGTAACCAAGGCTGCAGAACCAAAGATAATAACAATGGCGCCCCCTCCGAGAAAGGTTTTGATTATAGGGGCATTATCACCGATCTTACCGAAGAGGGTACCGATAACAATCATCAACGGGAAAGCGCCGATCATGCCTTTGGGCAGTTTACCCAGATAGGTTGCTACAAGGATAATAAGCGCAAAAATAGCAAAAAAATACCAATCCATACCATACAACTGAACTTTCTTTTTCTCTGCTGGTCCAGAAGTATTCACCGGTTCTATATTCATAGGTTTCCTCCTTAAATTAACGATGGCTATGAAGTCTTTTTAAAAATTCGGTTGGTTTTGAAAAAGACTTTGGAAAAACCTATCAAAGGATAGGTTTTTCTTTTACTTCTAAGGCTGTTGTTTATGATTATAGGTTAGGATGGTTTATTAATCAAATAATTCTCTCTCTATGGGTGTAGAGAGGCGCATTACCAGGTTCGTTCTGCTATAACCGATGGACCCGGCGGTTCCTGGGATCAGGGTACGCTGATCCCAGAGGATTCCCCAGGAGGACTGCGGCGCACGATGAACTCCTCCCGGTTAGTCCAGGGGCGCTCAGAGATTTCCCGGGCATGGTCGAGGAGAGCCGCCTGAACCCGGAAGGGCTTCTCCCCAGGGAGAGGCCGTAGTCTCCGCCACACCCCGTCGCTTCCCAGGATCCGGGCCTGGCAATTATCCTGGAAATAGGCCTCCAAGATTGCAAGCACTTGCCGCCTTATGTCTTCCTGCAGTACCGGAAACATGAGTTCCACCCGCCGTTCCAGATTTCGAGGCATCCAGTCCGCGCTGGAGAGAAACAGCTCCTCAGCTCCACCGTTGGCAAAATAAAAAATCCGGGAATGTTCTAGGTAATGATCGATAATGCTTACCACCCGGATATTCTCCGACAAGCCCGGCAAGCCCGGAACCAGCATACAGATCCCCCGGATATTGAGGGACACCTTAACCCCGGCTGCAGAGGCCCGGTACAAGGCCTGGATCATATCAATATCTGCCAGGGCATTCATCTTGGCCATGATCCTGCCGGGGTATTCCTGGTTGGAACGCTTGGTTTCCCGGTCAATCATATCCAAGAGGCGATGTTTCAGGTTCGTAGGGGCAATCGCCAATTTCCGCATGGATTGAATCACCGAATAGCCGGTAATCATGTTAAAGAGCAGCCCCACATCAAAGGCAATTTCATCTCGAGCCGTGAAGATGCCGATATCCTCGTAGATCTTGGCGGTTTTATCGTTGTAGTTCCCCGTGGAAAGGTGGACGTACCGTTTAATCCGGTCGTTCTCCCTGCGGATAATCAGGGAAACCTTGGCATGGACCTTGAGCCGGGAAAGCCCGTAGATCACAATAACCCCGGCCTTTTCCAGCCGGTTTGCCCAGGAAATATTTCGCTCTTCATCGAACCGGGCTTTAAGCTCTACCACCGCAGTTACCTGTTTTCCCTTGAGGGCCGCCTCTTCAAGGGCTTTCACGATGGGGGAATTACCGCTGGTCCGATAAAGGGCGGTTTTAATGGAAATCACCTGGGGGTCGTAGGCAGCCGCCTGAAAGAACCGGATCACCGGATCAAAGGACTGGTAGGGAAGGTGGAGGAGCAGGTCCTTCTGGTGTATCTTATCCCAAAGGGATGCATCGGGAGCAACATCGGTGAAACCGGGGTGTCCCCAGATGCTCCAAGGGTTTTCCCGGAGATGATCAAACCCCGGGGTCTTGACCAGTTTCAATAAGCTTCCCAGATTCAGGGGGCCCTTTACCTCATAGAGATCCTGGGCATCCAAGAGCAGGCGCCGGGCCAGTTCATTCCGAAGCCGTTGACTCCCCGGAGAAAACACCATCCGTACTGCCATGGACTTTCCCCGGCTCTCCAGTACCTCTTCCATGGCTTCAATAAAGTCTTCGTCCCGCTTTTCATCTACTGAAAAATCCGCATCCCGGTTAATTTTAAAGAGCATCTGTTCTTTAACCTGGTAACCGGGATAGAGGGCGGCCCCAAAGGTCAGGACCAGATCTTCCAGGAGGGCCCAGGAGGTTTTCTCTGTAGCCCCGCCTTCATGGGCCTGCCGATGCGGAGGCAGCCAGATGATCCGGTCCAGAACCGGCGGAATCTGGATAATCGAGATCCGGTCCACTCCAGCGGTTTCCCCAGGGCTTTCTGGAGCGAGGAGAAAGGCCCCGTAAAGGGAGTAACTCTCAATAGAAGGCAGGGCTTCGGTATCTTCGATCCGTAAGGGGGTGAGCAGGGGGTAAATATCCTGCATAAAGAAGGAGTCCAGGTACTCCCCATGAGCGGGAGTATACGCATTAGGCCGCAGGAGTTCCAAGCCTCCTTGAGCCAGGGCAGGAAAGATCTCCTGCTCAAGGCAGGTATATTGCCTGAGGATTATAGAACGGATCTTAGCGGCTCCTAGTTTGAGTTGATCTTCGTAACTCAAGCCTGCAGTATCCGGAGGGGCTCCGCCGGTACGTCCCTGATAGGCTCGTTTCATGGCTGCGACCCGAATCATGAAGAATTCGTCGAAGTTGGAGGAGATAATAGACAAATACTTAAACCGGTCCAGCGGAAGGAGATCCTGCCTGAGCCCTTCTTCCAGGATCCGCTCGTTAAAGTCTATCCAGGAAAGTTCTCGATTAAAAAACCGTTGATTACTAGCCACTGCCCGTTCC